>JACKLI010000002.1 GCA_024235995.1 Burkholderiaceae bacterium | reverse complement strand
CGACTCGGTGCGATTGGCAATATTTTCAACGGCAACAGCATCAATGCATCCGAAAAAGAATCGAAATATGCCGGCGTCGAGGGGTTGCCCTACATAGCAACCAAGGATGTTGGCTACGGTTTTGACCCGCTGGACTACGACAACGGTATTTGTATTCCTCCGGATGAGGGAAAATTCAGGATCGCACACCAGGGCGCTGTGCTTATTTGCGCTGAAGGTGGCAGCGCGGGAAAAAAGTGTGGTCTGACCGATCGCGATATCTGTTTTGGCAACAAGCTGTTTGCCAATGAGTTGTATGGGCAGATCCCGTCGCGATTCATCCTTTATGTTTATCTGTCCCCAGTCTTTCGTGCATCATTTACAGCCGCGATGACTGGAATCATCGGCGGCGTCTCCATTGCCAAGTTTGTCGAGATACCAATTCCGCTCCCACCGCTTGACGAGCAACATCGCATCGTCGCCCAAATCGACCGGTTGATGGCGCGTTGCGACGCGCTGGAAAATCTGCGAAATGAACGCGAAAAAAAGCGCTTGGCCACACACGCCGCCGCGCTCTCGCAACTGATCGACACCACCGGCAACCGCAGCACCAACGATGCTTGGGCCTTTATCACCCAACACTTCGGCGATTTATATTCAGTAAAAGAAAATGTCACCGAACTGCGTAAGGCCATTCTGCAGTTAGCCATATCGGGAAGGCTGACAGAATCGATAGATTCATCGTCAGCGCCAAAGTTAATATCCAAGTCGTCGGATAAGCCATTTCCCATACCTGCCCATTGGAGTTGGGTCCCACTTCAAGCAATATCGGATCAATCGAGAGGAATCACTTACGGAATCGTGAAGATGGAGAGCGAGCCATCTCATGGAGGGGTGTTCGCTCTTAGATGCAGTGATGTCAAATATCGCGAGCTTGATTTGTCTTCCGTTCGGAGAGTCTCGCCGGAAATATCTGATCAATATTCGCGCACCGTACTAAAGGGTGGCGAATTACTCTTAAATATCCGTGGAACGCTTGGCGGGTGCGCTGTGGTTCCGGAAAATATTGCTGGATACAACATCGCAAGAGAAATCGCGCTAATCCCACTAAATGACAAGGCAAATGCCGACTACATCCTAAATGTCATTAGTTCACCTTACTTTACAGAAGTTACCAATAGCAATCTTCGCGGCATTGCATATAAGGGGCTCAATCTTGGCACGCTCTCTAATTTTTTGGTTCCCCTTCCACCAAGAGATGAGCAGATGCTGATTGTCGAAAAGGTTAATCACTTGCTGGCTCTGTGCAATGTCTTAGAGACCAGAATTGATGCTGCCTCTGGCAAACAGGCCGAATTGCTCAGCGCAGTAATGGCACAGGTATGAAGGTGTCGGCATGCGCATGAAATCAGTCTTTATCGGCGACTACAAAAACCTGAAGAATTTCACGCTGGGTTTCGAAGGCACGAGCTTTATCGATGTATTCGTCGGTAAGAACGGAAGTGGCAAGTCGAATCTGTTCGAGGCTCTGGTGGAAATCTTTCGCCACATCTACGAGTTCGACAAGGAAAAGGGCGACCCCGGCTTCGACTACACCGTTAAGTACGAAGTCTCAGACAAGGAAACTGAGATCGTCTGGACGGCGGGCAAGCTCAGCATCAACGGCAAGATTCGCTCTACCATCGGCAAGACGCCGCTGCCAGACAATGTGCTGATCTACTATTCCGGCCACAACTACACCGTGGCCGGACTGGTGGAGAATTACGAAGCGAATTTCGGCAGACGCATCAAGAAGGCAGACTTTGATGAGAGTCGCCGCTTTATCGGGATCGGCCCTGAATACAAAGCCCTGCTGCTGGCCGTTTTGCTCATGCAAAAGCCGGAAAACAAGGCCAGATTGTTTATCCAGGAGAAGCTTGGCATCAAAACTGTCGCGCCAGAAGTGCGGCTGGAGCTTCGGCGCCCAGTTTATGCCACCGATGCGCGCTACAACATCGAAGACCTTTTGGCTGATCGCTACTGGAAGCCCGAAGGGATTACCAAGGTGTTTCTCGACCGGCTGTCGAACTGCATCAGCACGGCGAGCAGCGGGCCAATACGTTCCGAGGGTTACTTCGCCACCGATGACCGCTATACCCTGTACTTTGATATCGCCAAAATCCAACAGGAATTTGCCGACCTGAGCACCCAGGAACTGTTCCGGCAGTTGGACAACTTGAAAACCTTGGGCATGCTTGCGGATATTTCCATCCCACTCAAGCTAGCCAGCGGTCTCGACGCATCCATCGCCCATTTCAGCGACGGCCAGTTCCAGTCGGTTTACATCTATTCGATCGTTGAGCTATTCAAAGATCGTCACTGTCTCACACTGCTCGATGAGCCAGACGCGTTTCTTCATCCCGAATGGCAGTTCGCTTTTTTGAGGCAGGTAATAGAGATTACCGGCGCGGGCGCTACGAGCAATCATGTGCTTATGAGCAGCCATAGCGCGGCAACGTTGTGTAGCCTCGACGACCAGCAGATTAGTCTTTTCAAGATCGAAAATTCAGCTGTTTCCTGTTTCAAACGATCCAAGAAGGAAGTCATCCACGAGCTATCGGATAGTTTTATTCAATACACAGAGGACGAGAGCAAACTCCTAATTGATAACGTTATCCGGTCATCATTGAGACCCATTCTTTTTGTGGAAGGGCCTTCCGATGTCAGCATATTGAACACTGCCTATCGAAAACTGTACCCAGACGAGGACATTTCAATTTTGGTTCAGGATGCTTTTGACCGTGGATTTATTCGGACACTACTAGCACGCCAAGAAGTGTTCGCCACCTATCCCGATAAGCAGTTTTTTGCTCTATTTGATTTTGATGACGCCTATAACGATTGGCGTGATTTGGGAGGCGAATTTCAGATAACCGATATCAGTCTTGGGTTGTGTCGAAAGCTTGAAGGAAAGAATGCACATACCTTTTTACTCCCGGTTCCGCATAATGATTTGAAGAAACAGGTTTGGGACGAAAGCAACCCAACCGAAAAGATCAGGCCAAAGCCACACTTTTGCGTAGAGCATATTTTCTGGGGCATCGCAGGGTTGGACAACTGGTTTCGAACAGATGACAGCAGCGGTCTTATCAAATTCAAAAATGACAAGCACAAGGTCAAATTTGCCAAAGAGATTGTGCCAACCTTGGATGCCGCCTGCTTCGAACCATTCAGGCCAATTTTTGAGTTCATCAAATCCAAGTGTGCTGGAGCAGCTCCCGCATGAGCACCAAGCTTCCCATCAACCTTACAGACCTGCTGCGCCAGCGAACCGTCGAGGGTGAGCGCATCGAGTACAAGGCCGGGTGGAATCCTGACCCTATCATCCGCACCGTGTGCGCCTTCGCCAACGACTTCGAAAACCTCGGCGGCGGTTATGTGGTGATCGGGCAGGATTGTGATGCCAACGGCCAGCCGGTGTTTCCGCCCGTGGGGTTGGCCGAAAACCAGCTCGACAAAATCCAGCGGGAACTGCTGGCACACTGCCAGTTGATCCAGCCACCGTACTTCCCGGTGTTGAGCATCGAGGAAGTCGAAGATCGCAAGTTGATCGTGCTATGGGCGCCGGGCGGGCAAACCCGGCCCTACAAAGCGCCGGAAGCCGTCACTGCCAACAAGAAGACCTGGCGCTATTACATCCGGCGCTACAGCAGTACGGTCGAGGCTAAGGGCGATACCGAGCAGGAGTTGTTGAGCCTCGCAGCCAAGGTGCCATTCGACGACCGCTACAACCAGCAGGCCCGGATCGATGATTTGTCCAAGCCTTTGATGCAGGCCTTTTTGCAGGAGGTGGGCAGCGAACTCGCGGCTGATGCGCCGGGCCTGTCGGTCGAAGCCTTAGCGCGGCAGATGAACGTAGCAGGCGGCCCCACCGAATCACCGTGGCCCAAGAACGTGGGCCTGCTGTTTTTCAATGAATCACCAGAGCGCTTCTTCCCCGCCGTGCAGATCGATGTGGTCTGGTTTCCCGAGGGCGCTGGCGGTGACCGCTTCGAGGAAAAGATCTTCAAGGGTCCGCTGGCGCGGATGACGCGCGAGGCATTGAGCTACATCCAGCGCAACTTCTTGCGCGAGACGGTCATCAAGCATCCCGACCGGGCCGAGGCCACGCGGGTCTGGAACTTTCCCTACGCAGCCATCGAGGAAGCCTTGGTCAACGCGGTGTATCACCGGTCTTACGAGGAACGCGAGCCCATCGAGGTGCGCATCAGCAACGAAGAGCTGGTCATCTTGAGCTTCCCCGGCCCGGACCGGTCGATCCGGCTGGAGGACTTCCAGGCCGGGCGTGCGGTCAGCCGCCGCTACCGCAACCGGCGTATCGGGGAGTTCCTGAAAGAACTGGATATGACCGAAGGGCGCTCCACCGGCATCCCGAAAATTCTGAAGGAAATGGCAGTCAACGGTTCGCCCGCGCCATTGTTCGAGACGGACGACGACCGCCTCTCGTTCGTGATTCGTCTGCCGCGCCATCCCTTGTCGCTTGTTCCTACCGTTGGTGGCGGGGAAGTCACAGGGGAAGTCACAGGGGAAGTCACAGGGGAAGTCACAGGGGAAGTTGAACGTCTGTTGCGCGCCGTGGACGGCGAGATGTCTCGGCAGCAAATCCAGTCAGCTCTTGGCCTCAAGGGCGAAGAACACTTTCGCACTGCGTATTTGAAACCAGCACTGATCGCGAAGGTGATTGAGATGACCCTGCCTGATGCGCCCCGAAGCAGCAAGCAGCGTTACCGGCGGACTCGCCTTGGGCAACGTTGGCTGGATGCGCATCCCGGAAGCAAATGCCCATGAATCCTCCCAGTATTTCCACCTTCGGCGCAGCAGGCTCGATGGTGGGCTATCTCTACCAAGTTCGGCTGGGCTTGCTCTGGGCTATCCGCCGCAGCCGCACCAGCGACTTCACTGTCAGCATCGAAACGCTAGACGATGTGAGCTTCGAAGTCGGTGGTCAGCCAGATGCCGTGCTGCAAACCAAACACTCGCTCAACGCGGCGGCCAACCTGACCGACCTCAGCCCCGAGGTGTGGAAAACCTTGCGGATCTGGCTCGTCGGTCTGGCCAGCGGAGAGATCCCACCCGAGACAGCGCGCTTCTTGATCTCGACGGCGGATGCCCCCGCAGGCAGTGCTTGCGCTGCGCTGTGTGTTGAGGAAGCGGGACGCGATGTGGCCGAAGCCGCTAAGCGGCTCAAACACGCCGCCACGAGTTCGACCAACAACGAACTTAAGGACGCCTTTGAAGCTTTTCTAGGCCTGGATGAGGTTAAGAGAGAGGCTCTACTGGCGCGCGTCTATGTCGTGCCATCCCAGCCCGATGCTGCCGCTATTGAGGCGCAGCTGCAGTCCGAACTCTACCATGTCTCACTACACCATCAGGCTCAGTCCGTTCAGATGCTCGAAGGCTGGTGGTACAGGCGCGTGCTCCACGAGCTGGTCCACCCTGGCATCGGCATCCCACGCGCAGAGATTGATGCCCAGATCACGGAAATCCAGGAGTGTTGATTCATTTCCAAAGCTGGGCCATTTCGGGACGCATTCACGTTGAAATTTGAGCCACGTTGCCGCTCTATCCTGCTGAATTTTTCAGCACGGGGGAGCAGGAGTGATCAACGTGAGCACATTGAGCAAGTTACGCCGCCTCGTGCTGAGGCAGGACGTGTCGGTGCGCGAGGCCAGCCGGCGCCTGGGCATCTCGCGCAACACAGCCACCAAGTGGCTCAAAGACGGGCAGATGGCCGAACCCCGATACCCGCAGCGGGTGTCGGGCCCCAGCATCCTGGATCCGTACAAGGAGCAGTTGAGCCAATGGCTCAAGGCCGATAGCCATCGCAGCAAACGCGATCGACGCGGGATCAAGGCCATGTTTGAGGCGCTGCGCGCGCAGGGCTACAGCGGCAGCCGAGGGCCGGTCTACGCCTTTGCCCAGCGCTGGCAGCAAGAGCAAGGCAACGCTGCGCGTGGTGCGGGGTTCGTGCCGCTGAGCTTCGAGTTGGGCGAGGCGTTCCAGTTCGACTGGAGCTGCGAGTACCTGTTCATCGGCGGGCTGCGCCGCCGCCTGGAAGTGGCACACACCAAGCTGGCGGCCAGTCGCGCCTTCTGCCTGGTGGCGTACTACAGCCAAGCGCACGAGATGCTGTTCGATGCGCACGCACGGGCGTTCGCCCTCTTCGGTGGCGTGCCCCGGCGGGGCATCTACGACAACATGAAGACCGCTGTGGACAAGGTCGGCCATGGCAAACAGCGCAGCGTCAATGCACGCTTCGAGGCGATGACCGGGCACTACCTGTTCGAGCCGGAGTTCTGCAACCGGGCCGCCGGCTGGGAGAAGGGGGTCGTGGAGAAGAACGTTCAGGATCGGCGCAAGGACATCTGGCGTGAGGCCAGCGAGCGGCGCTGGGGGACGCTTGGTGAACTCAACGACTGGTTGCAGCAGGCCTGCGTGAAGGCCTGGGCTGAGATGAGTCACCCGGAATGGACTCAGCTCACGGTGGCCGATGTCTGGCAGGACGAACGTGCTCGTCTCATGCCCAACCCCCGTGCGTTTGATGGCTACGTGGAGCAGCCGGTACGGGTCTCTGCGACCGCACTGATCCACTTCCAGCGCAACCGCTACAGCGTGCCGTGTGAATGGATTCATGCGGTGGTCAGTCTGCGGGCCTACGCGGATGGCCTGCTGGTGGTCGGGCCCGATGGGCGACAGGTGCGCCTGGCGCGCAGCTTCGAACGTGATCAGACGCTCTACGACTGGATGCATTACATCGCGCTCATCGAGCGAAAGCCCGGCGCGCTGCGCAACGGCGCGCCCTTCAAGACCATGCCCGAGCCACTGCAGGAAATGCAGCGCCAGTTGCTGCGCCACAGCGGTGGCGACAGGGTGATGGCGCAGGTGCTCATGGGGGTGAGCCTGCATGGACTGGAGGCCGTGGTGGTGGCGGTAGAGCTGGCGCTGCAGTCCGGGCGGGTGAGTGCCGAGCACGTGCTCAACGTGCTCTCGCGTCTGAAGGAGCAGCGCGTGCCCGAGCCACCGGTGGCCACGATGCTCAAGCTCAACACGCCGCCACTGGCCAACCTGCAGCGCTACGACGCACTGCGCAACGTCCAGCCTCATGAGGCATCACCGGAGTCCGACCATGCATGACGTCATTGATGCCCTCAAAGCGCTGGGCCTGCACGGCATGGCCAGTGCCTGGCCGGAGGTACTGGGCACCGCCCGCATGAAGTCGCTGGATCATGAGGCCGTGCTGCACCAGCTCATCAAGGCCGAGACCGCTCAGCGTGAGGTGCGTTCCATGGCTTACCAGATGCGCGTGGCGCGCTTCCCTTCGCACCGTGACCTCGCCGGCTTTGACTTCGCCCACGCGCAGCTCGACGAAGCACTGGTGCGCCAGTTGCACACCCTTCGCTTCGTGGAGTCGGCGCACAACGTGGTGCTGGTTGGTGGCCCCGGCACGGGTAAAACCCACCTGGCCACGAGCCTGGGGATCGAGGCCATTCGCATGCATGGCAAGCGGGTGCGCTTCTTCTCAACGGTGGAGCTGGTCAACGCCCTGGAGCTGGAGAAGGCGCAGAACAAGGCCGGGCAAATGGCGCACCGCCTGATGTACGTCGATCTGGTGATCCTGGATGAACTGGGCTACCTGCCATTCACGCAGTCGGGCGGCGCGATGCTGTTCCACCTGCTCTCCAAACTCTATGAGCGAACGAGCGTGGTGATCACCACCAACCTCACCTTCTCGGAGTGGAGCAGCGTCTTTGGAGACGCCAAGATGACCACGGCCTTGCTTGACCGGCTCACGCACCATTGCCACATCGTCGAGACGGGCAACGAGAGCTGGCGATTCAAGCACTCCAGTGCCGCTGGCGCGGCTCCCCCAAAGCAACGCCCAAAGAGCCAGAAAGGAGATCGAAAAACAGCAGACCCGATAGACTTATCCACAACCGAATAGTCAAAGAATCCATCAACCCAGTGGCTCAATATTCAACGTGATCACTGGCTCAGTTGTGCTGATGAATCAACAAAGACTTACCTGAAGCGTCGCAGGTGCCTTCGGTCAGCGATCTCCGCGCAGCACAGGGCTACATTGGCGAGCGTAGCGGTGCAATGGACTCAGCGACACCTCGCATCGCGACAGCCATTCAGGAAGTGGAAGCCAAGCTCGCCGACGTACGGCGACGCCTCGACGACAACCGTACCCTACTTACGGCTGTCAAGCGCGGCAACCAGCGCCTGCAGCTAGCCGCAGACTCCGAGGCGCGGCGTGCCATGGTCCTGGGACGTATCAGCCTCTACATGGAAAATATCCCGCAGGTGCCTGATGTGAGTGGACAGCAAATACGACTGGCCGAATTGCGGGAGCAAGAGGCTCAGCTCACTGAAGTTGTCAGCACCGAGACCATCCAAGCCAGGGTGGAGTCCTGCCTGTCCAACGTAAACAGGCACTTGTCCGACTATGCTAAGCAAATCGACCTGGAATACTCAGATTCGCCGCTGCGCCTCGATCCACGCAATCTGACTATCGTCGCCGACACTCCTGAACGGGGGGTATCCATGCGCGAGATCGGTAGCGGCGAGAATCACGTCGGCTACCACATCGTCGCACACTTAGCTCTGCACACTTGGTTCGCTAGCCGAGGACGGCCGGTGCCCTCATTCCTGCTACTGGACCAGCTGTCGCAGGCACATTTCTCGCCGGATACGTTGCCCGGCAATGGCGTGACTCAGGAAAAGATCGACGCAGACCGCCAAGCCGTCAAGCGCCTCTTCCGGCTGATCTTCGACGTTGTGGAGAAACTAGGAGGCAAGTTCCAAGTGCTCATCACCGATCACCCAGACTTCAGCGACGATGTGCGTTTCCAGGCAGCGCTTCGCGAACGCTGGCGCGATGGGCTGAAGCTCGTACCTGAGGATTGGCCGCGTTCTGTGTGAGTGATTTAAACAGACTTGCCCGCGTGGAAAGTACCGTAAACGGGGTGCTGGCACAGAGGTGGTTCATTCAGTTGTCGCTGAATCAAGATGCTTTTTGCCTTCCTTCAGCAGCCTCCGGCAATAGCTCCATTCGACGACCTGACCATTGTTGAAGAGAACCAGCATCGCGCAGAGCATGGCAAGTGTCATGCTCTGCGAAAGATCTGGCAGAAAGCGCTGTGCGCCCTCGCTTTTCTCGCGCTGCACTGCATCATCTTGATCGATTTTTTGAAAATCATTGTTGATCTTGCAGGTCACCCCCAGCTTGCCCAATTGCTTCAGCAAGCCCGCGCCCTGCAGTCGCAGTGAAAACCGTTCAGATGTGCCAGAGGGCGTCTGACACATAGCGCCTATCAGGCCATCAATATCAGCAGCCAGCTGTCGCATCAGTTTCTTTTGCTGTTGCAAAGGCATGCTGTGTTGAAAGGCATCATCGAGCAGCAGTTCATCTATTTCCGAAAGCAGTGCAATGCTATTGGCAACCCGGCGATAACTATCGGCCAGTTTTTCGAGCTTGCGTATCCTAGGGCTATGTGTCTCCACCGAACAGTTGTTGGTGCCGAAGAGGGTGAGTTCAGCTAATTCCTCAAAGAAGCTCGACTGAGTTTCTTGTGGCAGCGCCTTGAAATCGCGATGTTGCTGAATTTTTGCAATCAGGCGCTCTCTGAATAGTGAGCGTCCTGCCTCCGTGTCCGGCAGGTATTCACTGTGTTCTACTGACTTCACCTGTGCTCTCCCGCTTCCAGATTTCGAGCTTGTCTGCCCATGCCTGCATCATGTCTCGCCGCTCTTCGAGGTAGGTGGCATGGTTATAGGTGCGGCGTACCGAGTTGGGTTCCGCATGGGCAAGCTGCGCTTCGATGGCGTCGGCGCGATAGCCTATTTCATTCAGCCGGGTGCTGCCCGTGGATCTGGTGCCGTGCGGGCTGTAGGTGCCGCTCCAGCCCAGCACCTTGAGCGCCTGCCGGATCGAATGCACCGACATCGGCCTGTTGCGGTCATCCCTGCCGGGAAATAGGTGCGTCCGATCACCGCTGATGGCGTGCAGGCGGCGCAACATCTCTACGGCCTGCGTTGGCAACGGCACTACATGTTCACGGCGGGCTTTCATGCGCCGGGCTGGGATCGTCCAAAGCGCGGCATCGAGATCGAATTCAGCCCATTCCGCTTCTGCCGCTTCGCTGGGACGCGCCAGTGTCCACCACATCAACTGGATGCAGAAATTGACCTGATAGCCGCAACGGTGGTTGTCGAAGTCGTTGAGCAGCTTGCCGATCTGCGCGGTGGTCAGTGCCGTCTTGTGTTGCGTCTTGTTGGCGGGCAAAGCCTTGCGGACGGGCCAGACGGGATCGTTGTCTGCCCGCAAGGTGGCAACTGCCAGCTCGAAGACACCGGACATGGTGCGCTTGGCTTCCGCAGCGACAGTCGGCGCACCGCGTTTCACGGTCTTGGTAAGGATGTCGAGAACGTGCGCAGGGGTGATGTCGCGCACCGGGAGCTTGCCGATGCTGGGGAAGACCACCCGCTCCAGCATGTCCAGGCGGCGTTTCTTGGTGATGTCCTCCCAGTCCCGCAGAGCCAGCCACTCTTTGGCGACGGTCTCGAAGGTATTGGCGGAATCCTCTTCGCGCTTGAGGCGCTCAAGCTGCCGGTGCTGGACGGGGTTGATGCCCTGCTTGACCAGCTTCCGCGCTTCCTCGCACTTGTCCCGCGCTTCGGCAAGGCTGACGGCAGGGTAGTCGCCCAGCGCGAACCACGACCCCTTGCCGCCCAGCTTGAAGCGGTAGCGCCAAGCCTTCACCCCATTGGGCTTCACTTCAAGGTAAAGGCCGCGAAGGTCATTCAGGCGGTAGAGCTGCTCCTTCGGTTTGGCAGCACGGCAGTGAGCATCTGTAAGCATGGTGTCACGGGGTCGGCAAGAAGGGGTGATGGATGGATCATATACACCTTATTTTGCTAGGTCTAATTTTCGTATACACCTACGTAGTCACTTTCCGCGGGCAAGGCCGGGCAATCTCATGCAACCCATGGAAACGAAGAACCCCGGATTTTCCGGGGTTCTGTCGCTGCTTCAGGGCTTCAAAGTAATCTTGTGAAATCCTGAGAAATGGCTTGTTTGGGTCAGACGTTGAACAGGAAGTTCATCACGTCCCCATCCTTGACGACGTAGTCCTTGCCCTCGGCGCGCATCTTGCCGGCGTCCTTGGCGCCCTGCTCGCCCTTGTGGTGGATGAAGTCGTCGAAGGCGATGGTCTGCGCGCGGATGAAGCCGCGCTCGAAGTCGCCGTGGATCACGCCGGCCGCCTGCGGCGCGGTGTCGCCGATGTGGATGGTCCAGGCGCGCACCTCCTTCACCCCGGCGGTGAAGTAGGTCTGCAGGCCCAGCAGCTTGAAGGCGGCGCGGATCAGGCGGTTCAGGCCCGGCTCGCTCTGGCCCATCTCCTGCAGGAAGATGGCCTTGTCCTCGTCGCCCATCTCGGCCATGTCGGCCTCCAGCTTGGCGCAGATAGCCACCACCGGAGCATTCTGGCTGGCGGCGTAGTCCTGCAAGCGCGCCAGCAGGGGGTTGTTCTCGAAGCCGTCCTCCGACACGTTGCCCACGAACATCGCCGGCTTGGCGGTGATCAGGCACAGCGGCTTGAGCAGCGCCTGCTCTTCTTTCGTGAGCGACAGCGTGCGCACCGGCCGGGCCTCGTTCAACGCGGCCTGCACCGGGCCCAGCACCTTGAGCATGGCGGCGGCCTCCTTGTCGTTGCCGCTCTTGGCGGCCTTTCCGTAGCGCTGCACGGCCTTTTCCACGGTGCCCAGGTCGGCCAGGCACAGCTCGGTCTGGATCACCTCGATGTCGGCGATCGGATCGACCTTGCCGGCCACGTGGATGACGTTGGCATCTTCAAAGCAGCGCACCACGTTGACGATGGCGTCGGTCTCGCGGATGTGCGCCAGAAACTGGTTGCCCAGGCCTTCGCCCTTGCTGGCGCCGGCCACCAGGCCCGCGATGTCGACGAACTCGACGATGGCCGGCACGATGCGCTCGGGCGTGATGATGGCCGCCAGTTGCTGCAGGCGCGGGTCGGGCACCTCCACCACGCCGGTGTTGGGCTCGATGGTGCAGAAGGGGTAGTTTTCGGCGGCGATGCCGGCCTTGGTGAGGGCGTTGAAGAGGGTGGACTTGCCCACGTTGGGCAGGCCCACGATGCCGCATTGCAGGCTCATGGCGCAGGTCTCGTCTGGATTCCGGGAAAGCCTTGATTGTACCGGCGCGACGGGGGTGCGCCGGCTGGCGGTTTATGATTCAAATCGGCCTTTGGCCGGCATCCATCATGCGCGAATAGCTATTGATTTGATAGTTTCAGTCGAATCGCCAATCGGCCTGCACCGCATCGCCCACGCGCAGCGTGCGGTCCACGCCGCCGAGGACGATGGCGTTCATGCCGAAGCTCAGCTGCCCGTCCACGCGCGCATCGGCGCGGTACTGGCTCAACGTGGCCAGCACCTCGGGGCTGCTCTCGGCCGTCCGCGGGTCGATGTTGGGGATGGGGCAGCGCGCGCAGGGCTTGACGGGCCTGAGCACCACCGGGCCGTCGGCGGTGGCGATGCGCAGCTCGGCCAGGCGGTCCTCGTCGTGCGCCTCCACGCCGGCCAGCACCAGGTTGGGCCGCAGCCGCTCGATGCCCACCGGCGCGTGGCCAGCGGCCTGCAGGCGGCGGTTGAGCTCGGCCAGCGAGGCCTCGCTGGTGACCAGGAAGGGGTAGCCGTCGGCGAACTGGTTGACGGCCTCGATGCCGCCCGTCCACTTCAGGCTGGACAGGCGCCGCACCTGCGGGTCGAAGCGCGCCAGCCGCAGGCCCGGCTGGCCCAGGAAGTCGCTGAACCACTGGCCGGCGACGTCGCCCATGTCCCAGGCGTCGACCTCGTCCGCCCACACCCGCACGCGCAAGGGGCGCTCGACCTCGTCGATGCCCAGATGCAGCGCCAGCATGCCCGGCGCGCGCAGCACCACCTCGCTCGTGCGGATCTGCGGGCGCACCAGCGCCATGCGCGGCCACTCGCGCTGCGTCAGGAACCGGCCCTGCGCGTCCACCACCATCCAGCTGCGGTCCAGGTCCAGCCCGGTCTCGGCCAGCAGCGCCTCGCCCAGCTCCACGCCCGCGCAGGACTTGACGGGGTAGACAAACAGGCGCGCCACGCGGGCGCGGACATCGGGTTCGGGCTGCTGCATGATGAGAAACGGGGCAGGAAAGGCCGCCATTGTCCGCGCAACGGCGACCGGCCCCGCGCGCTACCATGGCCGCCCATGATCCGCAAACTGTCCTGGCTCGTCGCCATCGTGCTGCTGGCCCTGGCCGCCTACTGCGGCGGCATCGGCTGGCAGCTGTCCAGCGGCCTCAAGCAGATGGTGACGGTGGGTGGGCCGTTCACCGACCGCGCGCTGCAAACGCGCGACCCGCTGACGCTGGACTACGACGGCGACCCGCGGCGCGCCTTCGGCTGGCCCTTCGAGACCCTCGCCATCGCCTCCGAACTGGGCCCCCTGCCAGCCTGGGTGGTGCCGCCCGAAACCGGCGCGGGCGAGGTCTGGATGATCTACACCCACGGCATCGGCGGCCGGCGCGAGGACGGCTACCGCGTGACCAGCGTGGCGCGGCCGCTGGGCATCACCACGCTGCTGTACGCCTACCGCAACGACGCCGGCGCGCCGCGCTCGCCCGACGGCATCTACCGCTTCGGCCTGAGCGAGTGGCGCGACCTGGACGCCGCGGTCGAGACCGCGCGGCGCCACGGCGCCAAACGCATCATCCTGGCGGCGCAGTCCATGGGCGGCGCCATCCTGGGCCAGTACCTGCGCCACGCGCCCCATGTCGGCGACGTCATCGCGGCGGTGCTGGACGCGCCGGCGCTGGATTTGCGCGCCACGCTGCAGCATTTCGTCGCCGCCAAGCGCCTGCCGCTGAGCGGCGCGGTGACCTGGACGGCCACGCAGATCACGCCCTGGCGCGTGGGCATCCGGCTGGACGACACGCTGACCCTGCCCCTGTTCGCCCGGCGGCCCCGGTTCCTGTTCGACGCGCACGGCGACACCGACGCGCTGGTGCCCATCGTCATCAGCGACGAGCTGCACCGCCTGCGCCCCGACATGAGCTACCTGCGCACCCACGCGCGGCACGTCGAGTCCTGGTCGGAAGACCCGGCGCGCTACCGGGCCGCGCTGCGCGGCTTCCTGCAGCGGGTGCTCGCGGCCGGGCCGTAGCACGCCCGGCGCCTCCCTACAATCGATGCATGGCCTTCGAGCATGACCTTTGCATTCGTGGCGCCGGCATCGTCGGGCGCACGCTGGCGCTGCTGGCCGCGCGCGAGCGCCTGCGCGTGGCCCTGGTGGCGCCACCCGGCGGCACGCCCGCGGCGGCCGACGTGCGCGCCTACGCCATCGGCCCCGCCGTGCAGGCCCTGCTGCAGTCGCTGCGCTGCTGGCCCGAGGGCGTGGCCGCCACCCCCGTGCTGGCCATGCAGGTGCAGGCCGACCGGCAGGGCAGCGTGCGCTTCAGCGCCCAGCAGCAGGGCGTGGCCGCGCTCAACTGGATCGTCGACGTGCCGCGGCTCGAGC
This sequence comes from Burkholderiaceae bacterium, assembly GCA_024235995.1. Classification (NCBI taxonomy): domain Bacteria; kingdom Pseudomonadati; phylum Pseudomonadota; class Betaproteobacteria; order Burkholderiales; family Burkholderiaceae; species Burkholderiaceae bacterium. Next base: position 140,762 of record JACKLI010000002.1, on the reverse strand, counting down.
AGCTGCTGGCCGAGGCCGTGCGCTACCAGAGCGCCATCGACGTGATCGAGGCGCCCGTGGCCGCGCCCCTGACGGTGGTGTGCGAGGGCCGCGCCAGCGCCACGCGTGCCGAGCTGGGCATCGAATACGACAGCGTGCGCTACCCGCAGCACGCCCTGGCCACCCGGCTGGACTGCGAGCGCCCGCACGAACAGGTGGCGCGCCAGTGGTTCACCCCCGAGGGCGACATCCTGGCCTTTCTGCCCCTGGGCGGCCCGGACGGGCGCGAGGTGGCGGTGGTGTGGTCGCTGGCCAGCGAGCGCGCCGAGCAGGTCAAGGCCTGGGACGACGCCGCGCTGGCCGCGCACCTGCACGAGCTGAGCGGCGGCGCCCTGGGCGCGCTGCAGGTGCAGGGCGCGCGTGCCAGCTGGCCGCTGGTGCTGGCGCACGCCCGCCGCTGGGTCGGCGCCATGCCCGGGCGCGTGGGCGAGAGCTTTGCGCTGGCCGGCGACGCCGCCCACGCCATGCACCCGCTGGCCGGCCAGGGGCTGAACGTGGGCCTGGGCGACGCCGCCGAGCTGGCGCGCGTGCTGGCCGCGCGCGAGCGCTGGCGCAGCGTGGCCGACCTGCGCCTGCTGCGCCGCTACGAGCGCGCGCGCCAGGGCCACTGGCTGCGCATGCGCTGGGCCACCGACGGCCTGCAGCTGCTGTTCGGCCACCCCGCGCCGCTGGCCGGGCCACTGCGCAACTGGGGCATGACGCTGTTCGACCACAGCGGCCCGATCAAGTCGCGCCTGGCCCGCCTGGCGATGCAAGCTTGAGCGGGGAACCGTCCGCACCTTGGCGGTGTCCCAGTTTGTCACCCCTTTCGATTCACCTCTTGAAGAAAAACCATCCATGAACCTCACCCCCACCCCGCGCCGCTGGCTGGCCGTCCTGGCGCTGGCCCTGCTGCCCCTGCTGGCCGGCGCGCAGGAGGCGACCCTGCGCAAGACCCTGATGGACCGCATCCCGGGCCTGACGCAGATCGACGAGGTCAGCAAGACGCCCATGCCCGGCCTGTTCGAGGTGCGCATCGGCAACGACATCCTCTACACCGACGCCGAGGGCAACTACCTGATCCAGGGCACGCTGATCGACACCCGCTCGCGCAAGAACCTGACCGAGGAGCGCATCGACAAGCTCACCGCCATCAACTTCAAGGACCTGCAGCTCAAGAACGCCTTCACCGTCGTGCGCGGCAACGGCAAGCGCAAGCTGGCGGTGTTCGAAGACCCCAACTGCCCTTACTGCAAGCGCTTCGAGGCCGACCTGGAGAAGATCGACAACGTCACCGTCCACACCTTCCTGATCCCCATCCTGGGGGCCGATTCGGTCGAGAAGTCCAAACAGATCTGGTGCAGCGCCGACAAGGCCAAGACCTGGGACGACTGGATGCTGCGCCACGTCGCGCCCAAGGGCACGTCCAAATGCGACACCGCCGCGCTGGACGCCAACGTCGCGTTTGCGCGCAAGTACCACATCACCGGCACGCCCACCCTGGTGTTCGTCGACGGCCACCGCGTGCCCGGCGCCATCAACGCGCAGCAGATCGAGCAACTGCTCGCCCGCTGACCTGCGCCCATGCCGGCCCCCATCCACTACCGCGTCGAAGCGGCCGACCTGAACGGCCATCGCTACGCCGTCGAGTTGCGCATCGCCAGGCCGGCGGCCGAGCAGACGGTGTCGCTGCCGGTGTGGATTCCAGGCAGCTACCTGGTGCGCGAGTTCGCCCGCCACCTGAACGGCCTGACGGCGTGGCAGGGCGACACCGCCCGCGCGCCGCGCCAGCTCGACAAGTGCAGCTGGCTCATCGCCTGCGACCCGCGCCAGCCGCTGGTGCTGCGCTACGAGGTCTACGCCTTCGACGCCTCGGTGCGCACCGCCTGGCTGGACGCCGAGCGGGGCTTCTTCAACGGCACCAGCCTGCTGCTGCGCGTGCACGGGCAGGACGGCGCCCCGCACCGGCTGACGGTGCCCGCCCCCAAGGCCGCCCCGCACTGGCAGCTGGCCACCGCCATGACGCCGCGGCGCGTGGATGCGCGCGGCTTCGGCGACTACGTGGCGCGCGACTACGACGAGCTGGTCGACCACCCCGTCGAGCTGGGCGCGTTCTGGAGCGGCACCTTCGAGGCCCGCGGCGTGCCGCACCGCTTTGTCGTGGCCGGCGCGCCCGCCTCCTTCGACGGCGCACGCCTGCTGCGCGACGCGCAGACCGTGTGCGAGACGGCCATCCGCTTCTGGCACCCCGAGGGCGCGCCGCCGCACGAGCGCTACGTGTTCATGCTCAACGCCGTGGAGGACGCCTACGGCGGCCTGGAACACCGCGCCAGCACCGCCCTGATCTGCAAGCGCGCCGACCTGCCGCGCATCGGCGCGCCCGACAGCGCCTTTGCTGTGGGCGAGGGCTACGTCACCCTGCTGGGCCTGATCAGCCACGAGTACTTCCACACCTGGAACGTCAAGCGCCTCAAGCCTTCTGAATTCGCCCCCTACGACTACACGCGCGAGAACCCCACCGAGCTGCTGTGGTTCTTCGAGGGCTTCACCAGCTACTACGACGACCTGCTGCTGCGCCGCGCCGGCCTGATCGACGATGCGGCCTACTGCAAGCTGCTGACCAAAACCGCCAACCAGGTGCTACAGGCGCCGGGGCGGCGGGTGCAGTCGGTGGCGCAGGCCAGCTTCGACGCCTGGCTGCGCTACTACCGCCCGGACGAGAACACGCCCAACAGCACCATCAGCTACTACACCAAGGGCGCGCTGGTGGCGCTGTGCCTGGACCTCACGCTGCGCGGCGAAGGCCGGGCGACGCTGGACGACGTGATGCGCGCACTGTGGCGGCGCTGCCAGGGCGGCCCGCTGCGCGAGAGCGACGTGGCCGCCGTGCTGGCCGAGCTGGGCGGGCGCAGCTACGCGCCCGAGCTGGCGGCCTGGGTGCACGGCACCGACGAGCTGCCGCTGGAGCGGCTGCTGACGGCCCATGGCGTGCAGGTGCTGCAAGACCCCGCGCCGCTGGCGCAGGCGCTGGGCCTGCGCGTGAGCGAGCAGGCCGCCGGCATCACCGTCAAGGTGGTGCTCGACGGCAGCCCCGCCGCCGCCGCTGGCCTGGCCGCCGGCGACGAGTGGCTGGGCCTGGAGGTGCCAGGCCCCGTGCCACGCAGCGCACGCCCGGCCCGCAAGGGCCAGGCCGCCGCCGCGCCCGCGTGGCGCCTGCGCCGGCTGGACGACGTGCCCCTGTTTGCCGGCCCGCAGCGCCAGGTCACCGCCCTCGTCGCGCGCGGCCAGCGCCTGCTGCGCCTGCCGCTCGCCCTGCCCGCCCCCTCGACCACCTGGCGCCTGGCGCCGCGCCCCCCTGCCGACAGCGCCGCCCCATCGTGGCCCGGCGCCTGAGCGGTCACCCATCCCCCGCGGCGCCCGGCCTGGCGGAGCGCGGCCGCCGTGACCGCCGCACGCTCGGGCTCATCCTGATCGGGGTGCTGCTGGCGCACGCCCTGGTGCTGAGCTGGCTGCGCGGCCTGCTGCAGCCACCCAGCCTGCTGGCGCAGATGACCGCGCCCCTGTACACGCGCACCATCACCGTGCAGGCGCCGGCACCCACACCGGCGCCGGGCGAGCCCGCCCCGCAGCGTTCGGAGCCAAACAGGCCGACAGCCCGCATCCACCATGCGCCGTCAGCTACCAAAAACAAAGCAGCCAAGGCCCCGGTGCGGCCCGCCAGCGCCCCACGGCCGGCTGCCGCGCCCGAACCCGTGCCATCCACTCCGGACGAGGTGGCCGACACGCCCGGAACGGACCAAGCCGTCGCCGCGGCCGACGCGGCCAGCGCGCCGCAGGCGGCCGCCTCGGCGCCCACCCCGGCCGCAAGCGAGGCCGGCACCGCCGAGCCCGCCTTCCTGGCCGGCTGGCCCACCGACACGCGCCTGGCCTACACCCTGGGCGGCAACTACCGCGGCGAGCTGCACGGCAGCGCCCAGGTGCTGTGGCAGCACACCGGCACGCGCTACCAGGCGGCGGTGCAACTGGACGTCGGCATCCTGCTGTCCATGCGCTTCACCAGCCAGGGCGAGATCACCGCCCAGGGCCTGGCGCCCGAGGTGTACGAGGAGCAGGTGCGCCAGCGCCGGCGTGGCGTGCGCATCGGCGACGCGGTGCGCCTGAACGACGGCCGGAGCGTGCCGCGGCCCGAGGGCGTGCAGGACACGGCCAGCCAGTTCGTCGAGCTGGCGCACCGCTTTGCCAGCGGCCAGATCGCCCCGGCGCCCGGCGCCAGCATCCGCCTGTGGCTGGCGCGCCCCGGCGGCGTGGACGAATGGACCTACGACGTGGTGGGCGAGGACACGCTGCACCTGCCGCGCCTGGGCGCCGTGCCCGCGCTGCACCTCAAGCCCCGCCCGCTGGACAAGCCGCGCGGCCCGATCAGCGCCGAGATCTGGTTCGCCCCCACGCTGCAATACCTGCCGGTGCGCATCCACCTGACGCAGGGGCCGGACACCTGGATGGACCTGGTGGTGGAGACGATCGAGCAGCAGTGAGGCGCTACTTCTTGCGCAGGTCGATCACCCGCCGCGCCTTGCCCACGCTGCGCTCGATGCCGCCCTCGGGCTTGAGCTCGATCTCCACGCTGGAGCCCACGTAGATCTTGATCTCGTGCTGCAGCAGCTTGGCGGCCGCGCGCGCCTCGATGCCCTCGGGGCTCAGGCCCGGCGCGGTCTCCACCGCCACCTTCAGGTTGTCCAAGGCCCCCTCGCGCGTCAGCACGCACTGGTAGTTGGGCGACAGCTCGGGGCGCTTCAGGATCAGCTCCTCGATCTGCGTGGGGAACACGTTCACGCCCCGCACGATCATCATGTCGTCGCTGCGGCCCGTAATCTTCTGCATGCGGCGCATGGTGCGCGCGGTGCCGGGCAGCAGGCGCGTCAAGTCGCGCGTGCGGTAACGGATGATGGGCAATGCCTCTTTCGTCAGGCTGGTGAACACCAGCTCGCCCTCCTGGCCGTCGGGCAGCACCTCGCCCGTGTCGGGGTCGATGACCTCGGGGTAGAAGTGGTCCTCCCAGATGGTGGGGCCGTCCTTGGTCTCGATGCATTCGTTGGCCACGCCCGGGCCCATCACCTCCGACAGGCCGTAGATGTCCACCGCGTCGATGGCCATGCGCTGCTCGATGGCATGGCGCATCTCGTTGGTCCAGGGCTCGGCGCCAAACACGCCGATGCGCAGGCTGAGCTCGCGCGGGTCCAGTCCCATGCGTTCGACCTGCTCGGCAATCGCCAGCATGTAGCTGGGCGTGACGGTGATGATGTCGGGCTTGAAGTCCAGGATCAGCTGGATCTGCTTTTCGGTCTGGCCACCCCCAAAGGGCACCACCGCCAGGCCCAGCCGCTCGGCCCCGTAGTGCGCCCCCATGCCGCCCGTGAACAGGCCGTAGCCATAGCTCTGGTGCAGCATGTCGCCAGGGCGCGCGCCCGCGGCGCGGAACGAGCGCGCCACCACGTCGGCCCAGGTGTCGATGTCCTTGCGGGTATAGCCCACCACCGTGGGCTTGCCCGTGGTGCCACTGCTGGCGTGGATGCGCACGATTTGGTCGCGCGGCACGGCGAACATGCCGAACGGGTAGTTGTCGCGCAGATCGTGCTTGGTGGTGAACGGAAACTTGGCCAGGTCCGACAGCTGGCGCAGGTCGTCGGGGTGCACGCCGGCGGCGTCGAACTTGGCCTTGTACACCGGCGAATGCGCGTAGGCGTGCGCCAGCGACCACTTCATGCGCTGCAGCTGCAGGGTGCGCAACTCGTCGATGCTGGCCTTTTCGATCGGCTCCAGCGCAAAGGTCTTGGTGCTCGCGTTCATGCCTGCGTCTCCTGTGCTTCGTTGTCTTCGGGAATCACCTGGCCCTTGATCTGCGCGCTCTTGCCGCGAAACAGGGCGATCGCGTGGCCGTGCTGGTTGGTCACGCGCATGTCGTACACGCCGTGGCGGCCGCTCTGCGCCTGCTCCACGCCCTCGCAGGTCAGCACGTCGCCGGCGTGCGCGGGCTTCAAAAACTCGATGCTGCAGCCCGCCGCCACGGTGTTGTGGTTGCGGCTGTTGCAGGCAAAGGCAAAGGTGGAGTCGGCCAGCGTGAAGATGAAACCGCCGTGGCAGATCTGGTGGCCGTTCAGGTGCAGCGGCTGCACCGCCATGCGCATCACGGCGCGGCCGGGCTCGCAGGCCAGCAGCTGCATGCCCATGGTCTCGCGCGAGGCGCGGTCGGCGGCGAACATGGCCGCGCCCACGCGCTCGGCCAGGGCCCTGGCAGTATGGGTGTCGCTCATGCTCATTCGCCCTTGAACTGCGCCGGGCGTTTTTGCAAAAAGGCCGTCACGCCCTCGATGTAGTCGTGCGTGAAGCCCAGGCGCGACTGCACGTCGCGCTCGATGTCCAGCTGCTCGTCCAGGCTGTGCGTGTGCGCGCCGCGCAGCAGGTGGCGCGTGGCCACCAGCGCGCGCGTGGGCATGGCGGCCAGGCGCTCGGCCATGGCCTTGGCGGCGGCCAGCGCGTCGTCCTGCACGTCCCAGATCATGCCCATGGCCTTGGCGTCCTGCGCTGTCAGCTTGTCGCCCGTCAGGCACAGCGCCATGGCGCGCGCCAGGCCCACGCGCTGCGGCAAAAACCAGGTGCCGCCGCTGTCGGGCACCAGGCCGATCTTGCTGAAGGCCTGGATGAAGCTGGCCGTGGGCGCGGCAATGGTGATGTCGCAGGCCATGGCCACCGACGCGCCCGCGCCCGCCGCCACGCCGTTGACCGCGCACACCGTGGGCACGCGCACCTGCAGCAGGCGGCGCGTGGTGGGGTTGAAGGCCTGGTCGATCACCGGGCCCGGGTCGGCGCGCTTTTCGAGGTTGGGACCTTCGCTGAAGTCGAACTCCGACAGATCCGCGCCGGCGCAAAAGCCGCGCCCCGCCCCCGTCAGCACCAGGGCGCGGATGGCCTTGTTGGCCTCCACCTTGTCCAGCGCCGCCCACAGGTCGCGGTGCATCCGGCGCGTGAAGCTGTTGAGCGCGGCGGGACGGTTGAGCGTGAGGACGGCGACGGCGCCATGCTCCTCGTACAGGACGTCTTGGGAAGCGGTCTGATTCATGGGGTGGGTCTCCGGAACGTGGAATCTACCATTAACCAACCAACGGGTCGGTTAACCGATCGGTGCGGACAGGCGGGCTCGCTATAGTCGCTGATTTCATCGCATCGAACCACGAGGAACCGCCCATGGCCTACGAATTCATCCAGGTACGCACCGAAGGCGAACGCGTCGGCGTCATCATGCTCAACCGCCCCAAGCAGCTCAACGCCCTCAGCCCCGCGCTGATGGTGGAGCTGGGCCAGGCGCTGAAGGCCTTCGACGCCGACGACGCCATCGGCTGCATCGTCCTCACCGGCAGCGAAAAGGCCTTTGCCGCCGGCGCCGACATCGGCGCCATGGCCACCTACGGCTTTGCCGACGTGTACGGCGACGACTACATCACGCGCGACTGGGAAACCATCCGCTCCATCCGCAAGCCCGTGATCGCCGCCGTCAGCGGCTTCGCCCTGGGCGGCGGCTGCGAGCTGGCCATGATGTGCGACTTCATCATCGCCGCCGACAACGCGCGCTTCGGCCAGCCCGAGATCAAGCTGGGCATCATCCCCGGCGCCGGCGGCACCCAGCGCCTGCCGCGCGCCGTGGGCAAGGCCAAGGCGATGGACCTGGCGCTCACCGGCCGCATGATGAACGCCGACGAGGCCGAACGCGCCGGCCTGGTCAGCCGCGTGGTGCCGCTGGACAAGCTGATGGACGAAACCCTGGCCGCCGCGCTGAGCATCTGCGGCATGGGCCGCCTGGCCGTGATGGCCGCCAAGGAATGCGTCAACCGCGCCTTCGAGGGCACGCTGGCCGACGGCGTGATGTTCGAGCGGCGCATGTTCCACGCCCTGTTCGCCACCGAAGACCAGAAGGAAGGCATGGACGCCTTCGTCAACAAGCGCGCGCCGCAGTTCAAGCACCGTTGAGCCGAAGGCGTGCCGGTTTGCCCCTATAATGCTGGGCTTTCGGTGGTATAGCTCAGTCGGTTAGAGCGTGGGATTCATAACCCCAAGGTCGGTGGTTCGATTCCACCTACCACCACCAACCTTTCAAAATGCCAGCCCTTTGCGGCTGGCATTTTTTTGCCTGCTGGAAACTCCATGCCAGCCCTGCGCCCATCGGGATCACGCACCCGATGCGAACAAAACCGGATGTCTCAAAGCGCTCCACGGCATAAGGTTTTCCATATTCTCCCTATATGGACGAACACGGTGGTTCCCCGCGTTTTCCCGGGCGTTCACGACCCGTGACCGCGTGATACATTGCCCGCGGTTCAACGTCTGCCAGCCCTTCGCCAAAGCCTGCCCGTGCCCGAAGAAACCTCCACCCCGCCACGGCTCGAGCTGGTCGGCATCAGCAAGCGCTACCCCGGCGTGCTGGCCAACGACCAGGTTTCGCTGACGGTGCAGCCCGGCGAGATCCACGCCGTGCTGGGCGAGAACGGCGCCGGCAAGAGCACGCTGATGAAGATCATCTACGGCGCCGTCAAGCCCGACGCCGGCGAGGTGCGCGTCAACGGCCAGGCGGTGGCCGTGCGCAGCCCGCAGGAGGCGCGCCAGCTGGGCATCGCTATGGTGTTCCAGCACTTCAGCCTGTTCGAGACGCTCAGCGTGGCCGAGAACGTGTGGCTGGGCCTGGACAAGTCGCTGTCGCTGCCCGAGGTGGCGCGCCGCATTGCCGACACGGCCGCGGCCTACGGCCTGGACGTGGACCCCGAGCGCCCGGTGCACACCCTGGGCGTGGGCGAGATGCAGCGGGTGGAGATCATCCGCGCCCTGCTGGCCCACCCGCGCCTGCTGATCCTGGACGAGCCGACCTCGGTGCTGACGCCGCAGGCGGTCGACAAGCTGTTCGTCACGCTGCGCCAGCTGGCGGCCGAGGGCTGCTCCATCCTGTACATCAGCCACAAGCTGCACGAGATCCGCGCGCTGTGCACCGCCTGCACGGTGATGCGCGCCGGCCGCGTGACCGGCGTGTGCGACCCGCGGCAGGAGACCAACGCCTCGCTGTCGCGCCTGATGATCGGCGCCGAGCCGCCGCCGCTGGAGCACCACGCGCACACGCCGGGCCCGGTGGTGCTGGCCGTCAACGGCTTGAACCTGCCGCGCGAATCGCCCTTCGGCGTGGACCTGCAGGGCGTGTCGCTGCAGGTGCGCGCGGGCGAGGTGGTGGGCATTGCCGGCGTCTCGGGCAACGGCCAGCGCGAGCTGCTGTTTGCGCTGTCGGGCGAGGACCGGCGCGCGCCAGCAGCTTCCATAACCATAGCGAGCACCGCGGCCGGGGCACTGCGCCCGGCGCGCCGGCGCGCGCTGGGCCTGCACTTCGTGCCCGAGGAGCGCCTGGGCCGCGGCGCCGTGCCCGACATGAGCCTGGCGCACAACCTGCTGCTGACGCGGCGCGAGAGCGTGGGCCGCCTGGGCTGGCTGCGCGTGAAGGCGCTGCGCGCGCAGTCGGTGGGCATCATCGAGCGCTTTCGCGTCAAGGCCCATGGGCCGGACGCCCCCGCGCGCTCGCTGTCGGGCGGCAACCTGCAAAAGTACCTGATGGGCCGCGAGATCGACGCCAAGCCCCGGCTGCTGATCGTCTCGCAGCCGACCTGGGGCGTGGACGTGGGCGCCGCCGCGCAAATCCGCGCCGCGGTGCTGGCGCTGCGCGACGCCGGCTGCGCGGTGCTGGTGGTGAGCGAGGAGCTGGACGAGCTGTTCGAGATGAGCGACCGCCTGCACGTGATCGCCAGGGGCCAGCTGTCGCCCAGCCTGGCGCGCCAGGAGGCCACGGTCGAGCTGATCGGCCAATGGATGAGCGGGCTGTGGCCCGGCGCCGAAGCCGGCGCGGGCCCTGCGCAGGAGGTGGCCCATGCTGCGGCTTGAGCTGCGCCCCGCGCCCTCGCGCACCTGGGCCTGGGCCTCGCCCGTGCTGGCGCTGGCCATCACCGTGGTGCTGGGCGTGGCCCTGTTCTCGCTGATGGGCAAGGACCCGGTCAAGGGCCTGGGGGTGTTCTTCTGGGAGCCCGTCAAGTCGGTCTACGCGCTGGGCGAGCTGGGCGTCAAGGCCACGCCGCTGCTCATCATCGCGCTGGGGCTGGCGGTGTGCTTTCGCTCCAACATCTGGAACATCGGCGCCGAGGGCCAGTACATCATCGGCGCCATCTGCGCCGGCGGCATCGCCCTGCTGGCGGACAAGGACACGGGGCGCTGGATCGTGCTGGCCATCCTGCTGGCGGGCGTGCTGGGCGGCATGCTGTGGGCGGGCATCACGGCGCTGCTGCGCGACCGCTTCAACGCCGGCGAGATCCTGGTCAGCCTGATGCTGGTGTACGTGGCGGTGCAGGTGCTCAACTACTTCGTGTTCGGCCCCTGGAAGGACCCGGCGGGCTACAACTTTCCGCAGACGCGCACCTTCGAGGCCGTCACGCGCATTCCGCGCCTGATGGCGGGCTCGCGCGTGGGCATCGGCGCGCTGATCGGCCTGGCGGGCGCCGCGCTGCTGTGGCTGTACCTGTTTCGCACGCGCAGCGGCTTTGCCCTGCAGGTGGGCGGGCTGGCGCCGGCGGCGGCGCGCTACGCCGGCTTCTCGTCGCGCCGCGCGCTGTGGACGGCGCTGCTCATCTCCGGCGGCGCGGCCGGCCTGGCGGGCGCGCTGGAGGTGGCGGGCCCGTTGGGCCAGCTCACGCCCTTCGTGCCGGCCGGCTACGGCTTTGCCGCCATCATCGTCGCCTTCGTGGGCCGGCTGCACCCGCTGGGCATGGTGCTGGCGGCCATCCTGATGAGCATGTTCTACATCGGCGGCGAGCTGGCGCAGTCGCGCCTGGGCCTGCCCAAGTCGCTGACCGACGTGTTCCAGGGCCTGCTGCTGTTCTCGCTGATGGCCTGCGACACGCTGGTCAACTACCGCATCCGGCGCACGGCTGCGCGCCAAGGAGCCCGCTGATGGAGGCCTACCCGCTGCTGTTCGCGTCCACGCTGAGCGCCGGTACCGTGCTGGCGCTGGCCGCGCTGGGCCTGCTCGTCAACGAGAAGTCGGGCATCGTCAACCTGGGGGCCGAGGGCATGATGCTGTGCGCGGCCATCGCGGGCTTCGCCACCGTCATCCACACCGGCAGCGACTGGCTGGGCTTTGCCGCCGGCATGGCCGCCGGCGCGGTGCTGGCGGCGGCCTTCGGCGCCCTGGTGATCTGGCTCAACGCCAACCAGTACGCCACCGGTCTGGCGCTGACGCTGTTCGGCGCCGGCTTTTCGGCCTTTGTCGGCATCGGCTACGTGCAGGCCAAGATGCCCGAGCGCCCGCGCTTCAACTGGCTGGGCCTGGGCGACGTGCCCATCGTCGGCCCGGCGCTGCTGCGCCAGCACCCGCTGGTGTACGGCGCCATGCTGCTGTGCGTCGGGCTGATCTGGTTCCTGTACCGCACCCGCGCCGGGCTGGTGCTGCGCTCGGTGGGCGAGTCGCCCGAGTCGGCGCACGCGCTGGGCTACCCGGTGCGGCGCATCCGGCTGGCGGCCGTCGTCGCCGGCGGCGCGCTGTGCGGGCTGGCCGGCGCCTTCCTGTCCATCATCTACACGCCGCTGTGGGTGGAGGGCATGGTGGCCGGCAAGGGCTGGATCGCGCTGGCGCTGACCACCTTCGGCACCTGGCGGCCGGCGCGCGTGCTGCTGGGCGCCTACCTGTTCGGCGGCGTGACCATGCTGCAGTTCTACCTGCAGGGCCAGGGCGTGCAGATCACCAGCCAGCTGCTCACCGCCATGCCCTACCTGGCCACCATCGTGGTGCTGGCGCTGATCTCGCGCAACCCCACCTGGATCCGCGTGAACATGCCCGCCTCGCTGGGCAAGCCGTTTTACCCCGGCTGAACGGCGATCCCTAAAATGACCCCTTTTTCCACCCCCGTACCCGGAGGCTTTTCGATGATCGACCTGAACAAACGCACCGCCCTGCGCCTGGCGGCGCTGTCGGCCGCGGCCCTGACCCTGGCCGCCTGCGGCAAGAAGGAAGAGGCCGCGGCGCCCGCACCCGCCCCGGCGCCGGCGGCAGCGGCCGCCCCCGCCGCGGCCGAGCCGCTGAAGGCCGCCTGGATCTACGTCGGCCCGGTGGGCGACGGCGGCTGGAGCTTTGCGCACGACAACGCGCGCAAGGCGGTGCAAAAGGAGTTCGGCGACAAGATCGTCACCAGCTTCGTCGAGAACGTGCCCGAGGGCGCCGACACCGAGCGCGTGGCGCGCGACCTGGTGGCCCAGGGCAACAAGCTGATCTTCGGCACCAGCTTCGGCTTCATGGAGCCGATGGTGAAGGTCGCGGCCGACAACCCCGGCGTCAAGTTCGAGCACGCCACGGGCTACAAGTCCAGCGAGAACATGCGCACCTACGACAGCCGCACCTACGAGGGCGCGTACATGGCGGGCGTGATCGCCGGCGCCATGACCAAGTCCAACGTGCTGGGCGTGGTCGCCACGGTGCCGATCCCCGAGGTGGTGCGCAACGTCAACAGCTTCACGCTGGGCGCGCAGCTCACCAACCCCAACATCAAGACCAAGGTGGTCTGGATCAACGAATGGCACAACCCGCCCAAGGAGACCGAGGCCGCCACCTCGCTCATCAACGGCGGCGCCGACGTGCTGTTCCAGAACACCGACTCGCCCTCGGTGCTCAAGACCGCCGAGTCGATGGGCAAGCGCGCCTTCGGCTGGGACTCGGACATGACCGCCTACGGGCCCAAGGCGCACCTGGGCTCGGCCATCATCAACTGGGAGCCCTACTACAAGAAGTCCGTCTCCGAGGTACTGGACGGCACCTGGAAGACCGGCCCCAACCAGTGGTGGGGCGTCAAGGAAGGCGCCATCGACCTGGTGTCGGTGGCCGATGACGTGCCGGCCGAGACCAAGGCCAAGCTCGACGAGGTCAAGGCCGGCCTGAAGGCGGGCACCTACCACATCTGGAAGGGCCCGCTGCTGGACAACGACGGCAAGGAAGTGCTGGCCAAGGACCAGGTCGCCGACGACAAGTTCCTGGGCGGCGTCAACTTCTTCGTCAAGGGCGTCGAAGGCAAGGTGCCCGGCGCCAAGTAAGCGGCCAACGACCGGCTGGCATCCAGGCAACGGCGGGGCAACCCGCCGTTGCCTTTTGCGCCGCCGCCCGGCAACACCCATGGAGAACCCCGCATGAGCTGGAGCATGCCCCCCATCGCCCGCGCGCGGCTGCCCGCCCTGCTGGCCGCCATGCCCAAAGCCGAGCTGCACATCCACATCGAAGGCTCGCTCGAGCCCGAGATGGCCTTTGCCCTGGCCGCCCGCAACGGCATCACCCTGCCCCACGCCAACGCCCAGGCCCTGCGCCAGGCCTATGCCTTCGACGACCTGCAGAGCTTTCTCGACCTGTACTACCAGGGCGCCGGCGTGCTGCAGACCGAGCAGGATTTCTACGACCTGGCCCGCGCCTACCTTGCGCAAGCCGCTACCGATAACGTAGCAAATGCCGAAATCTTCTTCGACCCGCAGACGCACACTGCGCGCGGCGTGGCGATGGAGACGGTGATCCACGGCCTGGCCCGCGCCCGCGACGAGGCGCGGCGCGAGCGGGGCATCTCCAGCGCACTCATCCTGTGCTTTCTGCGCCACCTGAACGAGCGCGAGGCCTTCGAGACGCTGGAGCAGGCCCTGCCCTTTCGCGAGCAGTTCATCGGCGTCGGGCTGGACTCCAGCGAGCGCGGCCACCCGCCCGAGAAGTTCGCCCGCGTGTTTGCCCGCTGCCGCGAGCTGGGCCTGCACATCGTCGCCCACGCCGGCGAGGAAGGCCCGCCCGCCTACATCTGGCAGGCGCTGGACGTGCTGAAGGCCGAGCGCATCGACCACGGCGTGCAGGCCGTGCACGACGCGGCCCTGATGCAGCGCCTGGCCGCCGAGCGCATCCCGCTCACCGTCTGCCCACTGTCCAACCAGAAGCTGCAGGTGTTCCCCGACCTGTCCCGCCACAGCCTGCCGCAGTTGCTGGCCGGCGGGCTGTGCGCCATGGTCAACAGCGACGACCCGGCCTACTTCGGCGGCTACGTCAACGCCAACTTCCAGGCCGTGTTCGACGCCACCGGCCTGGATGCGCAAGCGGCGTACCAACTGGCTGCCAACAGCTTCGAGGCCAGTTTTGCCGACGCCGCGCAAAAGCAGCGCTGGATGCAGCAACTGCAGGAGTGCTTCGAGCGCGCGCACGACGCCGGCCGGTAAAATCGCCCATCGCAGCGCCGCCGCCCCGACGGCGCCGCGTCTTCATCCACTCGGGGCCATGTCGAGGACAACCATGTACAAAAACCTCGTGGCCGCGCTCGCGGCCGCCTGTTTTTTTGCTCCCCTGCACGCCCAGACGCCCACACGCGCGGCCTGGGTCTATGTCACCCCCATCCTGGACACCGGCTGGACGCACCAGCACGAGCTGGGACGGCTGGCGGTGCAAAAGGAATTCGGCCCCCAGGTCGTCACCACCCACGTGGACAACGTGGCCGAAGGGCCCGATGCCGAACGCGTGATCCGCGACCTGGCGCGCCAGGGCAACGACATCATCTTCACCACCAGCTTCGGCTACATGGAGCCGGCGCTGAAGGTGGCGCGGGAATTTCCGCAGGTGAAGTTCGAGGTCGTCACCGGCGTCAAGCGCGCGCCCAACGTGGCCACCGCCAACGCGCGCTATTACGAAGGGCGCTACCTGTCGGGCATCGCCGCAGGGCGCATGACGAAGACGGGCGTGGTGGGCTACGTGGCGGGTTTTCCCATCCCCGAGGTGCTGCAGGGCATCAACGCCTTCACGCTGGGCCTGCGCAGCGTCAACCCCAAGGCCAGCGTCAAGCTGGTGTGGCTCAACGAGTGGTTCAACCCGCCGCGCGAGCGCGACGCCGCCATGACCCTGATGGACCAGGGCGCCGACGTGCTGGCCTTCCACACCGCCTCCACCGCCGTCATGGCCGCCGCCGAGGAGCGCGGCAAGCTGGCCATCGCCTACCACTCCGACATGCGCGGCGTGGCCCCGCACGCGCAGCTGGCCGCCGTGACCCACCACTGGGAGGCCTACGACATCGCCCGCGTGCGCGCCATCCGCAACGGCAGCTGGAAAAGCGGTGACACCTGGGGCGGCGTGAAGGAGGGCATGGTGCGCATCGAGGCCTTCGGCCCCCAGGTACCGGCCAAGGTGCGCGACGAGGTGCTGGCGCGGCAAAAGGACATCGCCGCCGGCCTCCTGCATCCCTTTGCCGGACCCGTGACGGACAACACCGGCAAGCTGCAGGTGCCCAGGGGCCAGGTCCCCAGAGACGCGCAGATCCTGCAGATGAACTACCTGGTCGAGGGCGTGCAGGGCGCCCTGCCCAGGTGAGCGCCAGACTCAAGGCAAAATAGGCAGGTTGCGCACGGTGTTGCTGCGCAACCAGCTATCAATACATGAGTGAGGCCGCATGAGCATCAAGAGCGACAGGTGGATTCGCCGCATGGCGCAGGAGCACGGCATGATCGAGCCCTTCGAGCCCGGCCAGGTGCGCCAGGTGGATGGCCGCAAGATCGTCAGCTACGGCACCAGCAGCTACGGCTACGACATCCGCTGCGCGCCCGAGTTCAAGATCTTCACCAACATCCACAGCACGGTGGTGGACCCGAAGAACTTCGACGAAAAGAGCTTTGTCGACTTCACGGGCGACGTCTGCATCATCCCGCCCAACAGCTTTGCGCTGGCGCGCACGATGGAGTACTTCCGCATCCCGCGCAACGTGCTGACCATCTGCCTGGGCAAGAGCACCTACGCGCGCTGCGGCATCATCGTCAACGTCACGCCTTTCGAGCCGGAGTGGGAAGGCTACGTGACGCTGGAGTTCTCCAACACCACCCCGCTGCCGGCCAAGATCTACGCCGGCGAGGGCTGCGCGCAGGTGCTGTTCTTCGAGAGCGACGAGGTGTGCGAGACCAGCTACAAGGACCGCGGCGGCAAGTACCAGGGACAAGTCGGGGTGACCTTGCCCAAGACCTGAGTCACCCGCGCATCGCCAGCCGCGCGGCCGCCAGATCCCAGCCGGCCCAGCCGCAGCTCTTGAACAGCACCGGGCCCATCGATGCGCCGGGCGCCACGTCGGCCAGCGTGGGCATCGCCGCCACGTCCAGGCCGGCCTGCAGCAGATCGCCCGCCTCGTGCCCGGCATCGCGCGTATCCACCACGATGCGGCCCACCTCGGCCATGTGACGGCACAACTCCGGTGCCAGCTCCACCATCTGCGGCGTGAAGGCGCCCACGGCGGCGATGAACCCATCGGCACGCGGATGCGCGCGCAGCACCACGCCGCTGGCTGGCGTGCAGGTGACGGCCAGCGGGCAATCGGCCAGGGCGGCATCCGCATCGGGCGCCACCTCGGCCTGCAGGCCCAGCGTGCGCGCGTGATCGACCAGCGCCTGCGCGCTGGCGGCGCTGCGCGACGCGATCAGAAAGCGCCGCACCCCCAGCGCGGCGGCAAACGCCTGCAGGTGCGCGCGGCCCTGCACGCCTGCGCCCACGATCAGCATCGGCCCGGCTCGGTTGGGCGCCAGCCGGCGCGCGGCCAGGGCCGACACGGCGGCGGTGCGCCGCGCGGTGACGGTGGGGCCGTCCAGGATCAGGCGCCGCGCGCCGCTGGCCACGTCGAACACCGCCACGTCGCCCTGGATGGTGGGCGTGGCCGTGCCGACGTTGGCGGAGGTGAAGCTGATCAGCTTGGTCATGGCCACGCGCGCGTCGCGGGCCGGCATGACGAACAGCACGGCGCCGTGCGCGGTGGGCATGACGATGCGCTCGGGCACCCGCACGCTGGCGTCGCCCAGCAGCGCCTCGATCTCGTCCACCAGCGCGGGCCAGGGCAGGCGCTCGGCGGTTTCTTGCGCTGTCAAGGTACCGGCCATCAGTCCACCGCCCCCGCTCCGTGCCGCGCATCGTTCACCGTCGTCAGCGCCGTGCGGATGCCGATGCGCAAGCCCTCCACCATCTGCGCCAGCGGCATGCCGTGCGCGGTCTGCTCGGGCAGTGGCGGCACATGGATGAAGCCGCCGCGCGTGCGCGCAAAGCCGCGGGTGGTGGCCAGGTGGTGCATCAGTCCGTAGAAGACATGGTTGCAGACGAAGGTGCCGGCCGTCTGCGACACCTCCACCCCGATGCCGGACGCCTGGATGGCCGCGTGCATGGCCTTGATGGGCAGGCGCGAGAAGTAGGCCACGGGCGCATCGGCCACTACAGGGGTGTCGATGGGCCGTGCGCCCGCGTTGTCGGCGATGCGCGCGTCGTTGATGTTGATGGCCACGCGCTCCAGCGACAGCGCGCCGCGGCTGGCGGCCAGGCCCAGGCAGATCACCAGCGCCGGCCGGTGTTCGGCCAGCAGCGCGCGCAGGCGCGCCAGCGAGGCGCCGAACTGCGTGGGCAGCTGCGCCGCCACCACCGCGTGGCCGGCGATGCGCCGCCGGTGCAAGGCGCGCGCGGCCAGCCAGCTGGGGTTGATCGGGTCGCCGCCGAAGGGGTCGAAGCCCGTGAGTAACACCGGCTTGCATTCGACGGTCTTTTTTGGCGGGGTGCGGGATGAAGATGGCGCTACCATCACGCCAATTTAGCGCAAGCCGCGCGAGTGGGAGCCTGGCATGAGATGGGAAGGTCAACGCGAGTCGGACAACGTCGAGGACCGCCGCAGCGGCGGGGGCGGTGGCTTCGGCATTGGCGGGCGCAGCATCGGCATCGGCACCATCGTGCTGGCGCTGATCGGCTGGGGCGTGTTCGGCATCAACCCGCTAACCACCATCGGCGTGCTCTCGGGCGGCGGCGGCACGTCGCAGCAGCAACAAGGACCGGCCCAGGCCCCGCCCGCCAACGACAGGAACGCCGCCTTCGTCTCCACCGTGCTGGCCTCCACCGAGGACGTGTGGGGCCAGATCTTCCAGCAGGCCGGCCAGCGCTACCCGGCGCCCAAGCTGGTGCTGTACCGCGGCGCCACGCCCACGGCCTGCGGCACCGGGCAGTCGGCGATGGGGCCGTTCTACTGCCCGGGCGACCAGAAGGTGTACCTGGACATGGACTTCTTCGACACCATGACGCGCCAGCTGGGCGCGCCGGGCGAGTTTGCCCGCGCCTACGTGGTGGCGCACGAGGTGGGCCACCACATCCAGAACCTGCAGGGCATCACCGACAAGGTGGACAGCATGCGCGGGCGCACCAGCGCGGCGCAGCAGAACGCCCTGTCGGTGCGGCTGGAATTGCAGGCCGACTGCTACGCCGGCATCTGGGCCAACCGCTCCAACCAGGCCAAGCAGTGGCTGGACGCGGGCGACATCGAGTCCGCCATCAACGCCGCGCAGCAGATCGGCGACGACACGCTGCAAAAGCGCAGCCAGGGCTACGCCGTGCCCGACAGCTTCACCCACGGCTCCAGCGCCCAGCGTGTGCGCTGGTTCACGCAGGGCTACAAGACCGGCAGCGTGCAAAGCTGCGATACCTTCAACGCGCAGGGCCTGTGATGGCGCCGCGGCGAGATTAGAGCGCGCCGTCAGGCCCGAAACAGGCCGAAGTGCGACAATAGAAGGTTAATGACAAGCAAATACTCCGATCTGGCGCTGGCCGAGCCGCTCAAGCGCGCCGTGGCCGACATGGGCTACGAGACCATGACCCCCATCCAGGCGCAGGCCATTCCGGTGGTGCTGGCGGGCCAGGACGTGATGGGCGCGGCGCAAACCGGCACCGGCAAGACGGCGGCCTTTTCGCTGCCGCTGCTGCAGCGCCTGCTCAAGCACGAGACCGCCTCGCTCTCGCCCGCGCGCCACCCGGTGCGCGCGCTGGTGCTGCTGCCCACGCGCGAGCTGGCGGTGCAGGTGGCCGACCAGGTCAAGCAGTACGCCAAATACACGCAGCTGCGCAGCGCCGTGGTGTTTGGCGGCATGGACATGAAGCCGCAGACCGCCGAGCTGCGCCAGGGCGTGGAGGTGCTGGTGGCCACGCCGGGGCGCCTGCTGGACCACATCGAGGCCAAGACCGCCGTCCTCAACCAGGTCGAATACGTGGTGCTGGACGAGGCCGACCGCATGCTGGACATCGGCTTTCTGCCCGATTTGCAGCGCATCCTCAGCCACCTGCCCAAGAGCCGCACCACCCTGCTGTTTTCGGCCACCTTCTCGCCCGAGATCAAGCGCCTGGCCGAAAGCTATCTGCACGACCCCATCACCATCGAGGTGGCGCGCCCCAATGCCACCGCCTCCACCGTCGACCAGCACTTCTACCTGCTGGACGACGAGGACAAGCGCCGCGCCATCCGCCAGGTGCTGAAGGACAAGGAACTGCGCCAGGCCTTCGTGTTCTGCAACAGCAAGCTGGGCACGGCGCGGCTGGCGCGCGCGCTGGAGCGCGACGGCCTGAAGACCACCGCCCTGCACGGCGACAAGAGCCAGGACGAGCGTCTGAAGTCGCTCGAGGCCTTCAAGCAGGGTGAGGTCGACCTGCTGGTGGCCACCGACGTGGCCGCGCGCGGGCTGGACATCAAGGACGTGCCCGCCGTCTTCAACTACGACGTGCCCTTCAACCCCGAGGACTACGTGCACCGCATCGGCCGCACCGGCCGCGCCGGCGCCTCAGGCCTGGCCGTCACCCTGGTCACCCGGGGCGACCAGCGCCTGATGGGCGAGCTGGAAAAGCTGCTCAAGACCAAGATCGAGCTGGAGCACCTGGAGTTCGAGGGCGAGCGCCCGCACGGCCGCGCCAACGACGGCCGCCGCCGCTGGCAAGGCGAGGAAACCGGCGACAGCCGCGACGACGCCCGGCGCGCCCGCGGCGAGCGGCGCGGCACCACCCCGCGCGGCGCCCCCAGCGCCCCCGCCGACCCCTTCTTCAACCAGCCCTACACCGCCGAGGCCAGCGCCGAGCAGGCCCCGCCGGCCTGGGACACCCCCCAGCGCCCGCGCGCCGGCCGCTCGGCCAACATCAAGCCCAAGCGCGCCGTGGCAGCCCTGTTCAAGGCGCCCGAGCCGAGCACCGAGCCGGCGTCCTGAACGCCTGCCTGTTTCAAACCAAATAGGGCTACGGCCCGTATGCACAGAGCGCGAGCAGCTATATAAAAAATAGCTCACGCAGCCATGCCGTCATGGGCAGGGCCAGCGCGGCGTGCTTCATGCCCGGCCCGGCGCCTGCGCCTGCGCGCAGCGCACCTGGATGCGCTCGGCCACGCGGCCAGCGCCGTCCAGCCGCGCGGCGCTCAGGCATCCGCCCCACACGCAGCCGGTGTCCAGCGCAATCAGCCCGGGCCGCTCGATGGCGCCCAGCGTGGACCAATGGCCGAAGGCGATCGACTCGCCCGCCGTACGGCGCGCCGGCACGTCGAACCAGGGCAGGTAGCCGGGAGGCGCCGCCGCCGCCCCGCCCTCCTTGGTGGCGAACTCCATGCGGCCCTCGGGCGTGCAAAAGCGCAGCCGTGTGAGGGCGTTGACGATCACGCGCAGGCGCTCGGCGCCCTGCAGCTCGTCATGCCACCGGTCGGGCTGGTTGCCGTACATCTGCTGCAAGAACACCATCCAGTCGGCGCCGCGCAGCACCGCCTGCACCTCGCCAGCCAGGGCCAGGGTCTGCTCGGCCGTCCACTGCGGCAGCACGCCGGCGTGCACCAGCAGCACGCCCTGCTCGCGCTGCGCCAGCGGGCGCTGGCGCAGCCAGTCCAGCAGCGCGGCGCGGTCGGGCGCGGCCAGGACGTCGCCCACGGTGTCCAGCCGGTGCGGCGCGCGCGCGCCGCTGGCCAGCGCCAGCAGGTGCAGGTCGTGGTTGCCCAGCAGGCTCTGCCCGGCGGCGCCCAGCGCCACCAGCCGGCGCAGCACGGCCAGCGAGGCCGGCCCCCGGTTGACCAGGTCGCCCAGCACGATCAGCCGGTCGCGGCTGGGAGAAAACGCCGCCGCCGCCAGCAGCCGGCCCAGGGCGTCGTCGCAACCCTGCACGTCGCCGATAAGATAAAGTGCCATGGCCCAATTTTCCACCGGGCTCGCTCCCGGCCGGCATGGACTTCTTCCTGATCGTTTTTCTCACCCTGCTCAACGGCCTGTTCGCCATGTCCGAGCTGGCCGTGGCCTCCAGCCGCAAGGCCCGGTTGGCCGCCATGGAGGAAAGCGGCGACGCCGGCGCCACGGCCGCCCTGGCGCTGATGGAGCGCCCCACGCAGTTCCTGTCCACGGTGCAGGTGGGCATCACCTCGATCGGCATGCTCAACGGCATCGTGGGCGAGGCGGCCTTCAGCGGCCCGGTGGCGGCGTGGCTGGCCGAGCTGGGCCTGAGCCCGGGCGTGGCCTCGTTTGCCGGCACGGCGCTGGTGGTGGCGATCATCACCTTCACCACCATCGTGTTCGGCGAGCTGGTGCCCAAGCGCATCGGCCAGATGTTTCCCGAGGCGGTGGCGCGCTGGATCGCCCGGCCCATGACCTGGCTGGCGCGCCTGGCCAAGCCCTTCGTGTGGTTGCTGTCGGTGTGCACGCAGGGCATGCTCAAGCTACTGCGCATCGACGAAACACAGGGCCGGCGCGTGACCGAGGAGGAAATATCGGCCAGCCTGGAAGAAGGCGTGGACGCCGGCCTGATCGAGGCGCACGAGCACCAGATGGTGCGCAACGTGTTTCACCTCGACGACCGCCCTTTGACCTCGCTGATGGTGGCGCGCGGCGACATCGACTGGCTGGACGCCGGCCTGAGCGTGGCGCAGGCGCTCGATTATGTGGCGCGCCACGGTGAAAACAGCGTCCATTCCTGGTATCCGGTTTGCCGCAATGGCCTGGACGAGGTCAAGGGCGTGATATCCGTGGCGCGTCTGCTCGCCTTGGGCCCGCATGTCGACGGCCCCATCGATACCCATGCCGAGCCGGCCCGATTCCTGCCAGAAACCCTGAGCGGGCTGGAAATGCTGGAGCAATTGCGCGCCAGGTCAGGGCGGCTGGCCTTTGTGGTGGATGAATATGGCGTGGTGCAGGGCATGATGACGCCACACGATTTGCTGGAAGCCATTACGGGGGAATTGAAGCCGGACGCCGATGTCGAAGCCTGGGCCACGCCCACGCCCGATGGCAGCTGGCTGCTGGACGGGCTGATGCCGATCAGCGAACTGAAAGCCCGGCTGGATATCGATGAATTGCCGGCAGAAGACAAAAACCGCTACAACACCCTGGGCGGCCTGCTGATGTCGGTGCTGGGCCGCATGCCGCAGGCCGGCGAGCAAATCGAATGCGCGGGCTGGATTTTCGAGATTCGCCGGATGCAGGGCCGGCGGATTGATAAAATCAAGGCTCACCCTGCGTTGGTGGCCGATACCGAAATATGAAAATGTTACTGATCGTTTGGCCTTGAATATCGCCCTTGCGGTGATATATTCTGGCTCCTTTCATTTCACGGGATTCAATGATTATGGCGAGTTACAAGGAACTGCTGCAAAAGCAGAAAGAACTGGCTGTTCAAATCGAGGAAGCGCGCAAGCGCGAGATTGCCGACGCCGTGCACAAGGTGCGCGAACTGGTGGCCGAATATGGCCTGACGGCGCAGGACGTGTTTCCGAGCCGCCGCAGCGGCAAGGCCGCATCCGCCGGCAAGGTGGCGCCCAAATACCGCGATCCGGCCACCGGCGTGACCTGGACCGGCCGCGGCAAGCCCCCGCGCTGGATCGAGGGCAAGGACCGCAGCGCTTTCGCGATTGCCTGACCCCGGTTCGCTGTACCGATGGCAGGGCGCCTAGTCCAGTGAAACGGTGAAATCGGGTGTGCGTGAATGCCTGGCAGGGCCGCAATCGAGGCGTCGGGCGCAGCCGGGTTGGACACCCGGCGAGCACGGCAACGACGAGTGCGGCCCTGCCAGGCATTCACCCGAAGGGCTGGAGCCGCAACAGGCGCATGCCGGCGTTGCGCACCTTGCCAAGGCAGCCAGCCTTGGCTGCGGCGCGCGCCTTGTCCTGCACCTGTTGCGGTTCCAGCGCACAGCCGATTTCACCGTTTCACTGGACTAGGGGCGCCCTTGTTTTTCATCCAGCCTCGCGCCCCATGGGGTTGCGCCCGAAATGGGATAATTCACACTTCGCGCAACAGGAAGCACCATGACGGATTCAAACACCCAGCAACGCATCGAGCAGCTCGTCAAAGGTCATGACCTCGTACTGTTCATGAAGGGCGACGCCCATTTTCCGATGTGCGGCTTTTCGGGCCGCGCCGTCCAGATCCTGAAGGCCGTCGGCGTCGACACCGGCGCGCTCACCACCGTGAACGTGCTGGAGGACGAAGCCATCCGCCAGGGCATCAAGGACTACAGCCGCTGGCCCACCATTCCCCAGCTCTACGTCAAGGGCGAATTCATCGGTGGCGCCGACATCATGATGGAGATGTACGAGTCGGGCGAGCTGCAGCAGCTGGTGGGCGCCAACGCCGCCTGACACCACCCTCTCGCTGAGCCCAAAAGCAAAACGGACGCCTGAGGCGTCCGTTTTTCATGGCCGCCGCGCCGCCTCAGGCGCGCGTGTCGCCCGAGACCACCGCCGATGCGGGCGTCTCGGGCTCGGATGCAGCAGGTGCTGCCGCCGCCGGCACCGCTCCTTCGGAAGCGGGTGAGGCTGGCTCGGACGCGGCCGGTGCCGCTGCCGGCGCTGCGGGTGCCGCCTCGGCGGGCGCCGATGCCGGCGCGGAGGCCGCCGGCGGGGTGGCGCTGCCCTTGTCCTTGCCGCAGTAGCTCAGGCCAAACAGCGCGGCCAGCACCACCACCACCCAGGGCAGCCAGCTGAGCAGGCCGCCGCCGATGCCGCCGGAGGTCAGCTCCGCCGGGGCCGGCGCCGCCAGCAGCTGCTGACCGGCCTCGGCCAGGCTCTGCACCTCGGGCGGCAGGCTGGAGGGCATGCTGCCACCCGGCGTGAGTTTGCCCACCAGGGCCGGCAGCAGGTAGCCCAGGGCCGAGGTCACGTTGTCGCGCCCCAGTTCCAGCTTGCCGCTGATCAGCGACAGCAGGCCGCCGCTGGAGCCCAGCACCGTCTCGAGCTGGCTGTTGCCGATCGGCTGGGCGCTGGGCCCGCCGCCCAGCCAGGACTGGATGACCGGCCCCAGCCCGGCAGCCTTGAATTTTTCGAGAAAGCCAACCAGCCCCCCGCTGTCTTTGGCCGTCATGTAGGCCAGCAGCATCTGCAGCACCGGCAGCGCCTTGTCACCCAGGCCAAAACGCACGGCCGCCTCGCGGATCAGCACCTCATACATCACGAACCTCGCTCGTCAGCAGTTATGGAAAGGGGCGGCGCCCCGGAACCCCGGCGCGGCCGCACCCCCGAAAAAATTATAGTCAGCCCCTCACGCCACCCCGAACGGCCTGCCTGGCGCGCGATTGCCCCTACACTGGCCCGGCGTGCCCGCCGCATCCTGCGCGGGGCAGCCAACTCCCCATCGTCCCTGCCCTCATGAGCTTCACGCAGAGCCTGCTGCTGATTGTGCTGCTGATCGTGGTCAGCGCCTTTTTCGCGCTGGCCGAGATCGCGCTGGCGGCCTCGCGCCGGCTGCGGCTGCGCTCGCTGGCCGACGCGGGCAACGCGCGGGCGCTGCGCGTGCTGCAGGTGCAGGAGCAGCCGGGCGACTATTTCACCACGGTGCAGATCGGCGTCAACGCGGTGGCCATTCTGGGCGGCATCGTGGGCGAGGGCCTGTTCGGCCCGCCGCTGGCGCGCCTGCTGGCGCTGTGGCTGCCGGTGGAGCTGGCGGGCGACGTGGCCTTTGCCGCGTCGGTGCTGGTGGTGACCTCGATGTTCGTCGTGTTTGCCGACCTGCTGCCCAAGCGCCTGGGCATGGCCGAGCCCGAGCGCGTGGCCATGGCCCTGATCGGCCCCATGCACGCGGTGCGGCTGGCGCTGCGGCCGCTGGTGTGGCTGTACGCGCGCTGCACCGACGCGCTGATGCGCGCCCTGGGCCTGCCGCTGCGGCGCGACGAGCGCATCACGCCCGACGACATCCTGGCGCTGGCCGAGGCCGGCACGCAGGCCGGCGCCATCGACCGCCCCGAGCAGCAGGTGATCGAGAACCTGCTGGAGCTGGAGACGCGTGCCGTCAGCAGCGCCATGACGCCGCGCGACCGCATCGCCTGGCTGCACCACGACGACCCCGCCGAGGTGGTGCGCGCGCGCATCGCCGCCGAGCCCTACTCGACCTACCCGGTGTGCCGCGGCGAGCTGGACCAGACCCTCGGCTACGTGGACGCCAAGGAGCTGTTCCAGCGCGTGCTCAACGGCCAGCCGATCCGCCTGACCGACGACACCCTGCTGCACAAGCTGGTGGTGGTGCCCGACCGCCTGAGCCTGTCGGAGGTGCTGCACCAGTTTCGCCAGCAGCGCGAGGACTTTGCGCTGATCGTCAACGAATACAGCACGGTGGTGGGCCTGGTCACGCTCAACGACGTGATGAGCACGGTGATGGGCGAGCTGGTGACGCAGGAGGACGAGGAGATGATCGTGCGGCGCGAGGACGGCAGTTGGCTGATCGACGGCCTGACGCCGATGTCCGACGTGCTGCGCGCGCTCGAGCTGAACGAGCCGCCGCACATGGGCGAGTACGACACCCTGGCCGGCTTCCTGATGGTGATGCTGCGCCGCGTGCCGCGCCGCACCGACCGGCTGACGTGGGACGGGCACCGCTTCGAGGTGATGGACGTGGACAACCACCGCATCGACCAGGTGCTGGTCACGCGCGAGGCGCCGGCGCCCCACGTTGCAGCGGGCGATTGACTACTGTTTTTATAGCTTGCTGGGCATGATCGACGCCGGCTGGCGGTCGAAATGCCAGTTTTTTTGCGCCCCGAACACCGCATTCGGATACGGCGCCTGCCCACGCGAGCCGTTGTAGCGCCCCAGCGCCAGGTACAGGTTGCCCTGCTCGCGGTCCAGGTAGTGGCGCAGGATGACGCAGCCGAAGCGCAGGTTGGTCTGCATGTGAAACAGCTTGCCCGGATCGCCGTCGCCGATCACCCGGCTCCAGAAGGGCATGACCTGCATGTAGCCGCGCGCGCCCACGCTGGAGACGGCGTATTTGCGAAACGCGCTCTCGACCTGCACCAGGCCCAGCACCAGCGAGGTGTCCAGCCCGGCGCGGTGGGTCTCGTACCACAGGGTCTGCAGGAACCCGATGCGCGTGTCGAAGTCCTTCATGCGCCCGTACAGCCGGTCGCTCATGTGCGAGAGCCAGCGCAGGTAGGCCAGCCGCGCCTCGGTGTTGTCGAACACCGGCACCGGCGGCGCGTCGTTGGCGATGGCCGCGCTCAGCGCCGTGCGCACGGCGTCGGCCAGGGGCTCCTCCAGCTGTCCGCCGGCCTGGGCGCCGCGTGGCCCCAGCAGCGCGCCGCCGGGCAGCGCCAGCAGGGTGCGCAGCAGGGCGCGGCGGCTTCGGGCGGGCATCGTCACCCGGCCAGACGGCCCTTCACGAAGGCGGCGATGTCGGCCAGCGGCACCCGCGTGGCCGCCGTGTCGCGGCGGTGCTGGTATTCGAGCTGGCCGTCCTTCAGGCCCTTGTCGCCAATGGTCACGCGGTGCGGCACGCCGATCAGCTCCCAGTCGGCAAACATGGCGCCGGGGCGCTCGCCGCGGTCGTCCAGGATCACGTCCACGCCCGCGGCCCGCAGATCGGCGTAGAGCGCCTCGGCGGCGGCCTTGACGGCCTCGCTGCGGTCCATGCCCACCGGGCAGATGACCACGGTGAAGGGGGCGATGGCGTCGGGCCAGATGATGCCGCGCTCGTCGTGGTTCTGCTCGATGGCCGCGGCGGGCAGGCGCGTGACGCCGATGCCGTAGCAGCCCATCTCGAAGGGCTTGGGCTTGCCGTCCTCGTCCAGGAAGGTGGCGTTCATCGCGCGGCTGTACTTGGTGCCCAGGTAGAACACGTGGCCGATCTCGATGCCGCGCTCGATCGCCAGTTGCCCACGGCCGTCGGGCGCGGCGTCGCCCGCCACCACGTTGCGGATGTCGGCCACCACGTCCGGCTCGGGCAGATCGCGTCCCCAGTTGGTGCCGGTGAAGTGAAAGTCCTCGGCGTTGGCGCCGCACACCCAGTCGGCCATCAGCGCCACCTCGCGGTCGGCCACCACCTTGACCGGCTTTTTCAGGCCGATGGGGCCCAGGTAGCCGGGCCTGGAGCCGAAGTGCGCCTCGATCTCGGGCAGGCTGGCAAAGCGGAAACCGGCGTCCAGCCCCGGCACCTTGCTCACCTTGACTTCGTTCATGTCGTGGTCGCCGCGCAGCAGCAGCAGCCACACCTGCGACTGGGTGACGACACCCTGCTCGTCCAGCGTGTCGGTGGCCAGCACCAGCGATTTCACCGTCTGCGTCAACGGCAGATTCAACAGCGCGGCCACGTTGGCGCAGGTGCTCTTGCCGGGCGTCGGCATCTTGACCAGGGCCTGCGCGGGCGCGGGGCGTGGGCCTTGCGGCGCAGCCGCCTCGGCCTTTTCCAGGTTGGCCGCGTAGTCGCTGCCGGTGGCATACACGATGGCGTCCTCACCGGTGGCGGCGATGACCTGGAACTCCTCGCTTAAATCGCCCCCGATGGCGCCCGAGTCGGCCGCCACGGCGCGGTAGCTCAGGCCAAAGCGGTCGAAGATGGCGCGGTAGGCCTTGGCCATCACCTGGTAGCTGCGCTTGGCGCCGGCCTCGTCGCGGTCGAAGCTGTAGGCGTCCTTCATGATGAACTCGCGCCCGCGCATCAGGCCGAAGCGCGGGCGGCGCTCGTCGCGGAACTTGGTCTGGATCTGGTACAGGTTCTTGGGCAACTGCTTGTAGCTCTTGAACTCCTGGCGCGCGATGTCGGTCACCGCCTCCTCGCTGGTGGGCTGCACCACGTAGTCGCGCTCGTGGCGGTCCTTCACGCGCATCAGCTCGGGGCCCATTTTCTCGAAGCGCCCGCTCTCGTTCCACAGCTCGGCCGGCTGGATCACGGGCATGGTGCATTCGATGGCGCCGGCGCGGTTCATCTCCTCGCGCACGATGGCCTCGACCTTGCGGATCACGCGCAGGCCCATGGGCATGTAGGTGTAGATGCCGGCCGACAGGCGCTTGATCATGCCGGCGCGCATCATCAGCCGGTGGCTGACCACTTCGGCATCGGCGGGCGCCTCTTTGAGGGTGGAAATCAGGAACTGGGAGGCTTTCATGGACACCCGGCGCCCGCGGGGCGCCGCACAGGGGGTTTGTGCCCACTTGCCCAGCGTTTCATGCCGTGCATAATGGTCACAACTTATTGAATTTGAGGTTTGATTATGCTTGACCGGGAAGGCTTTCGCCCGAACGTCGGCATCGTCTTGCTCAACCAGAAAAATCAGGTATTTTGGGGCAAGCGCATCCGCACCCACTCCTGGCAGTTTCCGCAGGGCGGCATCGATCGGGGCGAATCGCCCGAGCAGGCCATGTTCCGCGAACTGCACGAGGAAGTGGGCCTGCTGCCGGAGCATGTGCGCATCGTGGCCCGAACCCGTGACTGGTTGCGCTACGAGGTGCCCGACCGGTTCATCCGCCGCGACGCGCGCGGCCATTACAAGGGCCAGAAGCAGATCTGGTACCTGCTGCAGCTGGTGGCGCAGGACTGGCAGCTGAACCTGCGCGCCACCAACCACCCCGAGTTCGACGCCTGGCGCTGGAACGACTACTGGGTGCCGCTGGACGTGGTGGTCGAGTTCAAGCGCGGCGTGTACGAGCTGGCGCTGACCGAGCTGGCGCGCTTCCTGCCGCGCCCCGAGCAACGCAACCGCTACCTGCGCGGCGGCGCCCGCATGCGCGAGCGCGGCGACGTCCCTGCCGTGCCGGCGCCCATCGCCCACAGCGGGCCCGACACGGCGCCGGGCGGCATCGAGCTGCCCCCTGGCGCCAGCCTGAGCGGCGGCCTGCGCTCGCCCCTCCTGCCCCGGAGCGGTTCATGACACGCATGGGCACCCTGGCGCGGACGCTGGCCGGCGCCGCGCTGCTGGCGCTGGCCGCGGCCGCCGGCGCGCAAACCGTCGAGCTCGAGCGCGCCGACTGGAAGGAAGACGCCCCGCCGCCCCCGCCCAGCTACAGCCTGGACCACCTGATCGAGATCGAGATGCCGCGCACCTCGACGGTGAAGATGGGGGTCGACCCGGCCACCATCAGCGTCAACGTACAGACCGGCATCGTGCGCTACGTGGTGGTGACGCGCGGCAGCTCGGCCGTCAACGCCACCTACGAAGGCATCCGCTGCGCCACGGCCGAATACCGCGTCTACGCCCGCCAGGTGCAGGGCAGCCCCTGGACCCCCAGCACCGAAAGCGCGTGGAAGCCCATGATGGGGCAAAACACCGTGATGGTGCGCCACCCCTACCAGCTGGCGCGCGGCGGCCTGTGCAACGGCACGACCGTACGCCATTCGGTGGCCGAGATCGTGCGCGCGCTGAAGACCGGCGACCAGGTGCTCTACTACTGATCGGCGCCGGCGCCCGGCTGCGTCAGCACCAGGTTGTCCCGGTGCACCATCTCGGGCCCGCCGCTGTAGCCCAGCAGCTTTTCGATGTCGCGGGACGGCCGGCGGCACAGCAGGCGCGCCTCGCTGCTTGAATAGTTGGCCAGGCCGCGCGCCAGTTCGCGGCCGGCGCCGTCGCGGATGGCGATCACGTCGCCGCGCGAAAAATCGCCTTCCGCCTGCGTCATGCCGATGGGCAGCAGGCTCTTGCCCTCGCGGCGCAGCTTGGCGGCCGCACCCTCGTCCACCGTGATGGAGCCGCGCAGCTGCAGGTGGTCGGCGATCCACTGCTTGCGCGCCTGCGTCTTGTGCGTGGGCGCCACCAGCAGGGTGCCGATGTTCTCGCCCGCCGCCAGGCGCAGCAGCGCATCGGGTTCGCGCCCCCAGGCGATCACGGTGGAGGCGCCCGAGCCCGCCGCGCGCCGCGCCGCCACGATCTTGGTCAGCATGCCGCCGGTGCCGATGCCCGAGCCGGCGCCGCCGGCCATGCGCTCCAGGGCCGGGTCGCCCGCGCGCGCCTCGTGCACGAACTCGGCCTTGGGGTCGCGCCGTGGGTCGGCCGTGTACAGCCCGCGCTGGTCGGTCAGGATGACGAGCAGGTCGGCCTCGATCAGGTTGGCCACCAGCGCGCCCAGGGTGTCGTTGTCGCCCACCTTGATCTCGTCGGTGACCACCGTGTCGTTCTCGTTGATGACCGGCAGCACCTGGTGCTGCAGCAGCGTCATCAGGGTGGAGCGCGCGTTCAGGTAGCGCTCGCGGTCGGCCAGGTCGGCGTGCGTCAGCAGCACCTGCGCGCTGCGCAGGCCCTGCTCGCTCAGCTTGGTCTCGTACATCTGCGCCAGGCCCATCTGGCCCACGGCGGCGGCGGCCTGCAGCTCGTTCACCTCGCGCGGGCGCTTGGCCCAGCCCAGGCGCTTCATGCCCTCGGCAATGGCGCCGCTGGAGACCATCACCAGCTCGCGCGGCGCCTGCCCGCCCGCGCCACGCTCCAGCAGCGCGAGCTGCCGGCACCACTCACCGATGGCCGCGGCGTCCAGCCCGCGGCCCTCGTTGGTCACCAGGCTGGAGCCCACCTTGACCACGATGCGGCGCGCCTGGCGCAGCACCTGTGCACTCGATTCTTGAATCATTTTGGCCGCCAGCCCGCATCAAAAAAGCGCGAGCAGCTATTGATTTAATAGTTCATGATTGATCAGCAAAGCGCGGATCGACGGGCTCGTCGCCCGCGTCGGCGCGCTGCACGGCATGCACGTGCTGGTAAATGGCCTGCACCAGCGGCTCGCAGCCCTCGCGCGTGAGCGCCGAAATCTCGAACACCGGCCCTTTCCAGCGCAGGCGCCGCACGAAGTCCTTGACCCGCGCGGCGCGCTCCTCAACCGGCACCATGTCCAGCTTATTGAGCACCAGCCAGCGTGGCTTGGCGTGCAGCGCCGGGTCGTATTTCTTCAGCTCGGCCACGATGGCGCGCGCCTGCGCCACCGGATCGATGCCTTCGTCGAACGGCGCGATGTCGACGATGTGCAGCAGCAAGCGCGTGCGCTGCAGGTGGCGCAGGAACTGATGGCCCAGCCCGGCGCCCTCGGAGGCGCCCTCGATCAGGCCCGGAATGTCGGCAATGACGAAGCTCTGCTCGGGCCCCACGCGCACCACGCCCAGGTTGGGGTACAGCGTGGTGAAGGGGTAGTCGGCGATCTTGGGGCGCGCGTTGCTGACGGCGGCGATGAAGGTGGACTTGCCCGCGTTGGGCATGCCCAGCAGGCCCACGTCGGCCAGCACCTTCAACTCCAGCTTCAGGCTGCGGTGCACGCCCGGCCAGCCGGGGGTCTTTTGCCGCGGCGCGCGGTTGATGGCGCTCTTGAAGCGCAGGTTGCCAAAGCCGCCGTCGCCGCCCTTGGCGATCATGATCTTCTCGCCCGCGGTCAGCAGCTCGAACAGCACCTCCCCGGTCTCGGCGTCGCTGATGATGGTGCCCACCGGCATCTTCAGCGTGATGTCGTGGCCCGCGGCGCCGAACATGTCCGAGCCCATGCCGTGCTCGCCGCGCCCGGCCTCGTGGCGGCGCGCATAGCGAAAGTCGATCAGCGTGTTGAGGTTGGCGTCGGCCAGCGCGTACACGTGGCCGCCGCGCCCGCCGTCGCCGCCGTTGGGGCCGCCGAACTCCTTGTACTTCTCGTGCCGAAACGACACGCAGCCGTTGCCACCATCGCCCGCGGCGATGTCGATGAAGGCTTCGTCGACGAATTTCATGATTGTGGGAGTTTAGGGCAGCCTCAAAAACGCCAAAGCCCCGCGGCGCGGGGCTTTGGTCTGCACCGAGGCGCCTGAAAAAATCAGGCCGCCACCGGCGTCACGATGACCGTGTGCTTGTTCAGCGCGCCCTTGGTCGCAAACGACACCTGGCCGTCGACCAGCGCGAACAGGGTGTGGTCCTTGCCCACGCCGACGTTGGTGCCGGCATGAAAGCGCGTGCCGCGCTGGCGCACGATGATCGAGCCGGCGCTGATGGACTGGCCACCAAACGCCTTCACGCCCAGCATCTTCGGTTTGGAATCGCGGCCGTTGCGGGTGGAGCCGCCGCCTTTTTTCTGTGCCATGTCGCTTTCCTTTCCTTAATTGCCGCCGTTGATGGCGCCGATCTCGAGTTCGGTGTAGTTCTGGCGATGGCCCTGGCGCTTCTGGTAGTGCTTGCGCCGGCGCATCTTGAAGATGCGCACCTTGTCGTGCCTGCCGTGCGACAGCACCTTGGCCACCACGGTGGCGCCGGACACCAGGGGCGCGCCCACCACCAGGTTGCCGCCGCTGCCGACAGCCAGAACCTGGTCGATGGTGATTTCCTGGCCTACGTCCGCAGCAATCTGTTCTACTTTGATCTTTTCGCCGGCAGCAACGCGATACTGCTTGCCACCGGTTTTTATGACCGCGTACATATGAAAACCCTCGTTGGTTGAGTCTCGCCAGACGGATTTCCGGCGAACCGCGCATTATAGAGGCTCCCGCCGATGCTGGCAAACCAGCCCCCTGGCCCAACCAAGCCACGGTAGGGCAAACCTATAATCCGGGCGCCGCACGCGGCCCTCGCCTGCGTTGTTCGACCCCTTTCTGCCGCACGCCTTGTCCGCCTCCTCCACCCCCTATCACCGCGCGCTCGAGCTGGCCGCCGCCGACATGCGCGAGGTCGATGCCACCATCGCCCGACGCCTGGACTCGGGCGTGCCGCTGGTGGGGCAGGTGGCGCGCTACATCATCGCCTCGGGCGGCAAGCGCCTGCGGCCCGTGCTGCTGCTGCTGACCTGCGGCGCGCTCGGCTGCACGAGCGAGCAGCGCTTCAACCTGGCGGCGGTGGTCGAGTTCATCCACACCGCCACGCTGCTGCACGACGACGTGGTGGACGAATCCACCCTGCGCCGCGGCAAGTCCACCGCCAACGAGGTCTTCGGCAACCCGGCCAGCGTGCTGGTGGGCGACTTCCTGTACTCGCGCGCCTTCCAGATGATGGTCGAGACCGGCAGCATGCGCGTGATGCAGATCCTGGCCGACGCCACCAACGTCATCGCCGAAGGCGAGGTGCTGCAGCTGATGAACATCCGCGACGCCGCGCTGGACGAGGCGGCGTACCTGCGCGTCATCCGCTCCAAGACCGCCAAGCTGTTCGAGGCCAGCTGCCGCCTGGCGGCGGTGCTGGCCGGCAGCCCGCCCGAGGTCGAGGCCGCCTGCGCCGAATACGGCCAGTCGCTGGGCACGGCGTTCCAGATCATCGACGACGTGCTCGACTACGAGGGCGACGCGGCCGAGCTGGGCAAGAACCTGGGCGATGACCTGCGCGAAGGCAAGGTCACCCTGCCCCTGATCGTGGCCATGCGGCGCGCCGCCGCGACCGAATCGGCCCTGGTGCGCCGCGCCATCGAATCGGGCAGCACCGACGAGCTGCCCGCCATCCTGCGCATCGTGCAGGACTGCGGCGCGCTGGAGCAGGCCCGCGACGCCGCATCCGACCAGGCCCGCCGCGCGGTCGAGGCCCTGCAGGGCTTTGCCCGCAACCCCTACACCGAGAGTTTGCTAGAATTGTCGGCTCAGCTTTTGCAGCGGCGCTCCTGATCGGGCACCCGGCAAAACCATCGGGGTGTAGCTTAGCCTGGTAGAGCGCTACGTTCGGGACGTAGAGGCCGGAGGTTCGAATCCTCTCACCCCGACCAAACAAAAAACAGAAAAGCCTAAGTGGATCAAGCACTTAGGCTTTTTTACTTTGGATCGTCATTCATGCCGATTCAAAGTAAATTCCTCCCCTCAGTGTCCCAAGGTTGTCCCAAGCGCTCGATGTCGTTATGACTCGATGGCTCGGCTTACGCCTTGACCAGTCCTGTGCATTTATCCATACTGTTGTTCATGGGTGAGAACAACACAGCGGCCCTGCCGGACACCCATGTTGCCGCTGTGTGAGCCGTTGGCTCGGGGCAGGTGAGGTTCGGGGAACGAGAGATAGCCGAACCAAGAGAGCCATCAACGCTCGGCGTGTACCCGCCAGGGTGGAGATGTTCGGGTTGCATGCGCAATGGCCCCTACATCCAGCCTCAGTGAACAAAGGCACCGTGAGGTGCGGCATCGAACGGTCGTGTCAGCCTGGTAACTCCATAAGCACGATCTGCCGCATCAACAGCACCGGCTCTCACAAGCGCGTTCGCTTGTGAGGCCTTCATGCCAATTTCACTCTCGGTCGCCGGCCTAGGCGACCCGCAAACACGTTCTCGTCGGACCAAGGGACTTGTCGCACCAAAGGCGGTCTTGAAGAACTTGTCGTACAGCTCGACGATGATCTTCTGCCGTCCCTTGGGGTCGGTGATGCCCGAGGCACGCTCGCGCACGCTGGCGTAGAAGCCTTCCAGCGTCTCGTGCTCTTTGTCCAGCGCCTGCGCCTCAAGGATGTCCATGATCTTCTGCATGGACTGGGACACGGGGTTCTTGCTGGTGAAGGCGTAGCCCTCGAACAGCGCATCAAACACGGGCTTGGTGATGATGTGCTGGGCCAGCATCTCGATGGCGTCGTTCTGGCTGACGCTGGGTGTTGATTCATTTCCAAAGCTGGGCCATTTCGGGACGCATTCACGTTGAAATTTGAGCCACGTTGCCGCTCTATCCTGCTGAATTTTTCAGCACGGGGGAGCAGGAGTGATCAACGTGAGCACATTGAGCAAGTTACGCCGCCTCGTGCTGAGGCAGGACGTGTCGGTGCGCGAGGCCAGCCGGCGCCTGGGCATCTCGCGCAACACAGCCACCAAGTGGCTCAAAGACGGGCAGATGGCCGAACCCCGATACCCGCAGCGGGTGTCGGGCCCCAGCATCCTGGATCCGTACAAGGAGCAGTTGAGCCAATGGCTCAAGGCCGATAGCCATCGCAGCAAACGCGATCGACGCGGGATCAAGGCCATGTTTGAGGCGCTGCGCGCGCAGGGCTACAGCGGCAGCCGAGGGCCGGTCTACGCCTTTGCCCAGCGCTGGCAGCAAGAGCAAGGCAACGCTGCGCGTGGTGCGGGGTTCGTGCCGCTGAGCTTCGAGTTGGGCGAGGCGTTCCAGTTCGACTGGAGCTGCGAGTACCTGTTCATCGGCGGGCTGCGCCGCCGCCTGGAAGTGGCACACACCAAGCTGGCGGCCAGTCGCGCCTTCTGCCTGGTGGCGTACTACAGCCAAGCGCACGAGATGCTGTTCGATGCGCACGCACGGGCGTTCGCCCTCTTCGGTGGCGTGCCCCGGCGGGGCATCTACGACAACATGAAGACCGCTGTGGACAAGGTCGGCCATGGCAAACAGCGCAGCGTCAATGCACGCTTCGAGGCGATGACCGGGCACTACCTGTTCGAGCCGGAGTTCTGCAACCGGGCCGCCGGCTGGGAGAAGGGGGTCGTGGAGAAGAACGTTCAGGATCGGCGCAAGGACATCTGGCGTGAGGCCAGCGAGCGGCGCTGGGGGACGCTTGGTGAACTCAACGACTGGTTGCAGCAGGCCTGCGTGAAGGCCTGGGCTGAGATGAGTCACCCGGAATGGACTCAGCTCACGGTGGCCGATGTCTGGCAGGACGAACGTGCTCGTCTCATGCCCAACCCCCGTGCGTTTGATGGCTACGTGGAGCAGCCGGTACGGGTCTCTGCGACCGCACTGATCCACTTCCAGCGCAACCGCTACAGCGTGCCGTGTGAATGGATTCATGCGGTGGTCAGTCTGCGGGCCTACGCGGATGGCCTGCTGGTGGTCGGGCCCGATGGGCGACAGGTGCGCCTGGCGCGCAGCTTCGAACGTGATCAGACGCTCTACGACTGGATGCATTACATCGCGCTCATCGAGCGAAAGCCCGGCGCGCTGCGCAACGGCGCGCCCTTCAAGACCATGCCCGAGCCACTGCAGGAAATGCAGCGCCAGTTGCTGCGCCACAGCGGTGGCGACAGGGTGATGGCGCAGGTGCTCATGGGGGTGAGCCTGCATGGACTGGAGGCCGTGGTGGTGGCGGTAGAGCTGGCGCTGCAGTCCGGGCGGGTGAGTGCCGAGCACGTGCTCAACGTGCTCTCGCGTCTGAAGGAGCAGCGCGTGCCCGAGCCACCGGTGGCCACGATGCTCAAGCTCAACACGCCGCCACTGGCCAACCTGCAGCGCTACGACGCACTGCGCAACGTCCAGCCTCATGAGGCATCACCGGAGTCCGACCATGCATGACGTCATTGATGCCCTCAAAGCGCTGGGCCTGCACGGCATGGCCAGTGCCTGGCCGGAGGTACTGGGCACCGCCCGCATGAAGTCGCTGGATCATGAGGCCGTGCTGCACCAGCTCATCAAGGCCGAGACCGCTCAGCGTGAGGTGCGTTCCATGGCTTACCAGATGCGCGTGGCGCGCTTCCCTTCGCACCGTGACCTCGCCGGCTTTGACTTCGCCCACGCGCAGCTCGACGAAGCACTGGTGCGCCAGTTGCACACCCTTCGCTTCGTGGAGTCGGCGCACAACGTGGTGCTGGTTGGTGGCCCCGGCACGGGTAAAACCCACCTGGCCACGAGCCTGGGGATCGAGGCCATTCGCATGCATGGCAAGCGGGTGCGCTTCTTCTCAACGGTGGAGCTGGTCAACGCCCTGGAGCTGGAGAAGGCGCAGAACAAGGCCGGGCAAATGGCGCACCGCCTGATGTACGTCGATCTGGTGATCCTGGATGAACTGGGCTACCTGCCATTCACGCAGTCGGGCGGCGCGATGCTGTTCCACCTGCTCTCCAAACTCTATGAGCGAACGAGCGTGGTGATCACCACCAACCTCACCTTCTCGGAGTGGAGCAGCGTCTTTGGAGACGCCAAGATGACCACGGCCTTGCTTGACCGGCTCACGCACCATTGCCACATCGTCGAGACGGGCAACGAGAGCTGGCGATTCAAGCACTCCAGTGCCGCTGGCGCGGCTCCCCCAAAGCAACGCCCAAAGAGCCAGAAAGGAGATCGAAAAACAGCAGACCCGATAGACTTATCCACAACCGAATAGTCAAAGAATCCAGGCTATCCGGATTTCTGTGTTGAAGGAGGCTTCCGGTGATTGAGTGCCTCCGTGTGGAAACCGACGTTGCACAGCCCGCAAATGAGCTGCTGCCGGCGGGTGTTGCCGCGCACCAGAACGACCACGTTCGCCTTGTCGTCCTTGGTCCGTCCCAGCTCGCAGCCGCAGCTCTGGCACCGGTTGCCCTGTTCCCGCTTCAGGAGCTGCAACTGGGTGGGGTTGGCAGGGTAGACGGTCGCCAGCCGCCACGGCTCCAGCGGCCCCTTGCCGTACAGGAGACGGGCGCGCAGCACCTCGAAGGTGTACCCCCGGCCCTGCCGGTTGATGGTCTTGGCGACCCCGTTCAGCGCCTCGGTGTAGGCGTTGGTGATGGGGTGGTCGAAGTACGCCAGAATCTCCGTCCGCCAGTTCTTCATGGCGGTCGTGAGAGTCTTGAAGTCCGCCTTCAGGCTGGCTGGGATGGTCCCCGGGAAGGCGTCGAAGGCCGCCACGGCCTGCGCCTTGGGCAGGTCGTAGATGTTGTAGAACGCCTCTTTCAGCCCGTAGGCGGCGGCCAGCTCGGGCTCGTTGGCCAGCCACATGTCCAGATTGAACCGGCCCTTCTCGGCCAGCTTGGCGTACCGCATGTTCAGCATCGCCTTGGACTGGAGCCACAGGCGCCGCTCGCCAGCCTTGCGCTGCTTCTGGAGCCGGATGCGGACCCGCTCCATGCAGTAGTTCGCCATGCGGACGACGTGGAACTTGTCGATGACCACCGGTCGGCCAGGGAACATCTGGTGCGACACGTCCCGGTACGGCCGCCACATGTCGATGGCCACGCCCTTGACCCAGTGCCGGTCCTTGAACCGGTGCAGCCACCCCGCCAAGGTCGCCTTGTCCCGGTCCGGCAGCATGTCGAGGATGCGGCGCTCCCCGATGTCCGTCAGGACGCAGCGCATCTTCCCGTCGATTTGGGTCTCGTCGATGCCCAGCCAGTCTGGCATCTCCGGCCGGTGGCTGGCCTCCAGTTCGGCCATGTACTCCGCCCCCAGCGTCCGGACCGTCTTGTCGTCGCACCCCACGTTCTCCGCGATGCGGGTGAAGGTGTCCCGCAGGCTGTGGGCCTTGATGTAGGTGGCGCAGCGCTCCGTCATGCGCCGGCCCTCCAAGATGCCGCCCAGCGGCTGCAGGAAGGTCTCCTTGCAGGAGGTGCACCGGTATCGCTGGACCTTCGCCCGCAGCTTGGCCGGCTTCCCGCGCATCGGAATGTCGACGTAAGTAGTAGCTTTGGTGCCGTGCCGGTAGATGCAGTCGAGGGTGCCGCACTTTGGGCAGGCGGTAGGCATGGGCAGCGGGTACTCCGCCTCCAGCACGTCCGCCCCGTCCTCCTCGGTGCGACCCAGCACCGTCCAGCCCTTCAGGTCGAGGATGTCCGTCATCCCCGGATTGTCGTGTGGATGGGGTCACCGCTTGTCAATGGCGGCGAGGTACTTGGCTCGGGCGGCGTTGGCTCCCGCTGCGTAGTCGGTATCACCGTCACAGCGGTCGGAAGCGATGACAGCCCGGATGCGAGACAGCTCGCGCACCAGCATTTGCTGGGTGAAGGTGGCAATCCACACCGGCACATCGTTCTCCAAGACCGTGCCCTTGATGTACTTGGGGAAGGCGGGCTTCTGCCGGACGAGCTGCTCGGCAGCGCCCAACACGTCCTGCCAAGCCGGCAGCGCCGGCCTCTGGGGCGTGTCGATGCCCATTGGCGGGTCGCACACCTCCTCTTTGCCATGCTTCGCCATCGTCTGCCGGGCCAGTTTCCTTGCAGCGTCAATCTTGGCCAGCGCGCCCTCGTAATTCTCGTTCATAGCAGGAACCTCAGGATGAACCACGCGCAGTACAGGGCTGCGCAGATGAAGAAAAAGGCAGTCAATTCACTTCTCTCGGACCAAGACTTGAGCCGCCCGGAGAACCTCGCGTGCGAAGGTGCTGGGCAGGATATTCCCCGCCGCATCGAACGACCGACCCAAGCAGTCGGCCACATCTTGGTCCGTCAGCCGAGGCATCCGGTCATCGCATCCGTTCGCGCAGGAGCCCGTCTCGTTGCAGTAGTCTGCGTGCGGACATGGGCCGGTGGTCGCCTCGCCGTGATGCCACAGGAATGCGCAGTAGGCCGCCACATCCAGTGGGTCCCCTTTTGCAACGTGCTTCCGCAGTTCCTTGCGACACTCGCCCATCCAGTCGTCAGTCGCCCACCCGTCGGAGTAGCCGTACTTCTCCTCTGCGGCGGCGAGTTTTTCCTTCAGAGCTGCGGCGAACCGGTCCACAAGGGCGGCGGTCTTAGGATGCAGTTTCACTTGGTTTCCTTTCCACACGAAAATCCGACTCAGGAGGATACTGCATGGTCACCTGTTCCACAAGTTATTCCGGAGAGCCAGAATCCATCAACCCAGTGGCTCAATATTCAACGTGATCACTGGCTCAGTTGTGCTGATGAATCAACAGCTGCTCACCGTCACCGCCGTGAATCACGCCGTCGTCGTCGATGTGATACCTTCTGAGCACTTCGCCGAGCGTGTTCTTGTCGGCCTCACGGCGATCCACGAAACCCGATGTCTCCAGCTCGCGCTCGACGGTCCTCACCCACTTCTCGGCGTCCTCCTTGTACGAGAAGGTGCGCGTCTGCGTGGGGAAGCCCCTGCGCCTCACCTTCGCCTGCCACTGCAACTCCCCGCGTTTCGTGATCGTTCCCATGTCCCGTGTCCCAAATTTGTCCCAACAAATCTGGAAGCACCTTAAAACACCAATAGAATCCGCACAAGGGCTAAGCGTTCGGGACGTAGAGGCCGGAGGTTCGAATCCTCTCACCCCGACCAGGACATCCGGCAAAAAGCCCAAGCGATCGATTCGCTTGGGCTTTTTGCTTTGGATTTGAAAACCGGCACTCAGCCGCTCGCCAGCGTCGTCACGAACTGGCGTGTGCGCGGGTCCTGGGCGGCCTCGAAGATGGCCTTGGATGGGCCGGCCTCCACCACCGCGCCATCCAGCAGGAACACCGTGTGGCTGGCCACCTGCGCGGCCAGGCGCAAATCGTGCGTGGCCATCAGCATGGTCATGCCTTCGCGGGCCAGATCGCTCAGCACGGCCACCACCTCGGCGGCCAGGCCGGGGTCGAGCGCGGAGGTGGGCTCGTCGCACAGCAGCACCGCCGGCTCGGGCGCCAGCGCGCGCGCAATGGCCACGCGCTGCTGCTGGCCGCCCGACAGGCTGGCGGGCCAGGCGTCGGCCTTGGCGCGCAAGCCCACCTTGTCGAGCAGTTGCAGGGCGCGGTCACGCGCGCGCGCCGGTTCCCAGCGCTTGACAGTGAGCAGGCCTTCCATCACGTTCTGCAGCGCCGTCTGGTGCGCAAACAACTGGAAGTTCTGGAACACCATGCCGGTCTGCTGGCGAATGCCCTGCACCGCCGCATGGGGCAGGCGCACGCCGGGGCTGAAGCGCACGGTCTGCGCGCCGATCGTCAGGCTGCCGGCGTCGGGCTGCTCCAGCAGGTTGACGCAGCGCAGCAGCGTGCTTTTGCCGCTGCCCGAGGGGCCAATGAGCGCCGTGACCTGGCCTGGCGCGATGTCCACGCTGACCGCGCGCAGCACCGCGTGCCCGGCAAACGACTTGCCAATGCCCTGCAGCGCGATCATCGCTGGCCCTCGGCAAACACCGCGTGGCGGCTGAAATAACGCTCCAGCCGCCCCTGCAGCGACGACAGCACCGAGCACAGCACCAGGTAGATCAGCGCCGCCTCGACGTACAGCACCAGCGGCTCGTAGGTGACCGAGGCGATGCGCTGCGCGGCCTGGAAGATCTCGGGCACGGTGATGACCGCGGCGAGTGACGTGTCCTTGACCAGCGCGATGAAGGAGTTGGCCAGCGGCGGCACGGCCACGCGCGCGGCCTGCGGCAGGATGGTGCGGCGCAGCGCCTGCGCGCGCGTCATGCTGAGCGAGTAGGCGGCGTCCCACTGGCCGCGGGGGATGGCCTCGATGGCGCCGCGGATCACCTCGGCGTTGTAGGCGCCGATGTTGAGCGAAAAGCCGATCAGCGCCGCCACCAGCGGGTCGAGCACGATGCCCGCGCTGGGCAGGCCGTAGAAGATGACGAACAGCTGCACCAAGAGCGGCGTGCCGCGGATCAGCCAGATGTAAAAGCGCACCAGCGCCACCAGCGGCGCAGGCCCGAACAGGCGCGCCAGCGCGGCCGCGAAAGCCAGCACCAGGCCGGCGGCAAACGACAGCAGCGCCAGCGGCACCGTGAACTTGATTCCCCCGACCAGCAAAGGCCCGAGGGATTGCCACATCAGGAGCAGCCAGTCCGGCACGATCCCTCAGTCGGTGTGCGACGGGACGCGATCAGCGGATCTTGGACGCGAGGTCTTCGCCGAAATACTGCTCGGAGATCTTCTTGTACGTGCCGTCGGCGATGAGGGCGTCGATGGCCTTGTCGATGGCGGCCTTCAGCTGCGGCTGGCCCTTGCGCATCAGCACGCCGGAGCGGCCGAACTCGGCGCTGTCGTCGCGCGCCACCACCTTCAGCTTGGCCTGGGGCTGCTGCTTCTTGAAGTCCAGGTAGGACAGGTAGTCGTTGACGGTGGCGTCCACGCGGCCCGCCAGCAGCAGCGCCACGGCGTCGTTGAAGCCCTGCACCGCCACCACCTCGGCGCCGTTGCGCTCGGCCAGCTTGGCGAAGTTGCTGCTGATGCTGTTGGCCGAGCGCTTGCCCTTCAGGTCGGCAAAGCCGTGGATGGCGTTGTTGTCCGCGCGCACGATCAGCGCGGCGGCCGAGGCGATGTAAGGCTTGGAGAAGTCGTACTTGGCCTGGCGCTCGGCCGAGATGCCGACCTGGTTGATCACCACGTCGTAGCGGTTGACGTTCAGGCCGGCAATCAGGCCGTCCCACTTGCCTTCGACGAACTCGGGCTTGACGCCCAGCTTGGCGGCGATCGCGCGGCCAATGTCGACGTCGAAGCCGACCAGCTTGTTGTCCGAGGTCTCGTGGTAGGTGAAGGGCGCGTAGGTGCCTTCGGTGCCGATGCGGATCACGCCGGCCTTCTGGATCGCGGCCAGGTCGTCGCTCGCCGCCAGGGCCGGCGCGGCCGCCAGCATGCCCAGACCGGCGCCCAGGCCCAGGGCCAGCAACAGCTTCTTCAAAATGTTCATGATGCAAATTCTCCAACAAAGGGGCGCGTCCCGCCCATGGCCGCCCGACAGACCTGAAATTGTAAGAACCGCTGGGCGTGGCCCCAAAGACTCTTTGGCGATGTGCATATGCCGCCGCGCGGCTCGACCGCCGGCTACGGCGCCCGATCGGCCCGCATCGCCTCGGCCTGCCGCTGCAGGCGCTCCAAAAACCGTACCAGCTGGCGCACCTCGCCCTCGTCCAGGGCCGACAGCAGCTCGCGGTTGATTTGCGCCACGCGCGGCAGCAGGGCGGCGTGCAGCGCGCGGCCCTGCGCCGTCAGGTGCACCAGGACCTCGCGCCGATCGCCCTCGCGCGGCGTGCGTTCGACCAGGCCCTTGGCCACCAGGCCCGTCAGCGCGCGCGAGGTGCGGGCGCGGTCCAGCGAGGCGTGGCGCGCCAGCTCGGAGGACTGCACGCCCTCGTGCGCGGCCAGTTGCGCCAGCACGCGCCACTCGCGCCGCGTGATGCCGAACTCGCCCTCGCACAGGCGCACCACCACGCTGCCCGCGCAGGCCTGCAGCTGCCACATCACGTACAGCAGCATGTCGTCCAGGGTCTGGGGATGGAGCAGATCGCGTGGGGTCATTGGGGAAATTCCGGGGATGGATTGATTTTGTCAATTCAAGGGTACGCGCCTACAGTGCTTGACCCCGGTCATTTTGCTCAACCCAGGAAGGGAACCCCTCGCCATGCTCCGACGCTCCGCACTGAAATCCGCCGCCGCGCTGGCCGCAGCTTCCATCGTCGCCCCCGCCTGGAGCCAGGACAAGGGCCCCCTGCATCTGGTCGTGCCCTACGCGCCCGGCGGCTCCAGCGACCGCACCGCCCGCATCATCGGCGACAAGCTGGGCGCCAAGCTGGGCGAGGTGGTGGTGGTCGAGAACAAGACCGGCGCCGGCGGGCGCCTGGCCATGCAGCAAAGCAAGCTGGCGCCCGCCAGCCGGCGCGAACTGGTGCTGGCCAACCCGGCCACCATCGTGGTGGCGCCGCTGG
Organism: Burkholderiaceae bacterium; assembly: GCA_024235995.1. Lineage (NCBI taxonomy): Bacteria > Pseudomonadati > Pseudomonadota > Betaproteobacteria > Burkholderiales > Burkholderiaceae > Burkholderiaceae bacterium. The sequence goes on along the minus strand of JACKLI010000002.1, from coordinate 97,483 downwards.
TGTTCAAGGACGCGGGCTACGACCCGCAGGCCGACTTCCAGCCCGTGGCGCAGGTCAGCGAATACGAGTTCGGCGCCGCGGTGGCCACCGCCGTGCCGGTCAAGTCGCTGTCGCACCTGCTGGCCTGGCTGCGCGCCAACCCCAAGCAGGCCAATTTCGGCGTGCCGGCCACCGGCAGCCTGCCGCACTTCTTTGCCCTGATGACCAGCGAGAAGGCGCATGTGAAGGGCCAGGTGGTGGGCTACCGCGGCTCGGGGCCGCTGATGACCGACTTGATCGGCGGCCAGGTGCCGGTGGCCTTCGACACGCTGGACACCCTGCTGCCCCAGCACGAGGCGGGCAAGCTGCACATCCTGGCCAGCTCGGGCGCCAAGCGCTCCGGCTTCGCGCCGGACGTGCCGACCTACAAGGAGTCGGGGCTGGATCTGGTGGCCACCGGCTGGAACGCCTTCTTCGCCCCGGCCAGCATGCCCAAGGCCGAGGTGGCGCGCCTGTCGCAGGCCATTGCCGAGGTGATGAAGGACGAGGACACGCGGCGCAAGTTCCACGACGCCAAGATGGTGCCGGTGTCGGCCACGGCGGCGCAGACCGCCGCCATGCTCAAGGCCTACCGCGCGCAGTGGGCGCCGGTGGTGCAGCAGTCGGGCTACCAACCCTGATCGACGAACGCAGGACGCCTTCCATCATGCTCACGACGAAACGCCTTTGGCGCGGCGCCCTGGCCGCGCTGTGCGCCGCCGCCCTGGTCGCCCCCGCGCTGGCCCAGGGCAGCTACCCTGCCAGGACGGTCCGGATCGTCAACAACTTCCCGCCCGGCGGGCCCTCGGACATCATCGCCCGCTCGATCGCCGCCGAGCTGCAAAAAACGCTCAAGCAGAGCTTCATCATCGAGAACAAACCCGGCGCCTCGGGCAACATCGGCGCCGACGCGGTGGCCAAGAGCGAGCCCGACGGCTACACCCTGCTGATCGGCATCGACACCGCCTTCACCGTCAACCCGCACATCTACAAATCGCTGCCCTTCAAGCCGGCCGACTTCAGGCCGGTGATGGTGATGGCCTCATCGGGCATGCTGGTGGGCGTGCATCCCAAGACCGGCTACAAGACCCTGGCCGAGCTGGTCGCAGCCGGTCAGAAGAAGAACATCAACTTCGCCTCCGCCGGCTCGGGCAGCCCCGGCCACCTGGCGGTAGAGATGATGAAGGAAGACACCGGCATGAAGATCACGCAGATCCCCTACAAGGGCAACAGCCCCGCCGTCAACGCCGTGCTGGCGGGCGAGGTGGACGGCGGCGTGCTGGCCACGCCCGGCATGCTGCCCTTCGTCAAGGCCGGCAAGATCACCGCGCTGGCCGTCACCAGCCGCCAGCGATCGGCGCTGGCCCCCGACATCCCCACCGTGGCCGAGGCCGGCCACAAGAACCTGGAGCAGGAGGTGCTGTACCTCGCCATGGTCCCCGCGGCCACGCCCGATGCCGTGGTGCAAACGCTGCAAAAGGCCTTCGCCGACGCGCTGGCGCAGCCCGAGGTGAAGAAGCGCCTGGTCGATCTGGACCTGTTCCAAGAGGGACTGACCGGCGCCGCGGCCAGCCAGCGCATCGCCGAGCTGTCGCAGCGCTACGAGCGGGTGATCCGCGCCACCGGCATGCACGTCGAGTGATACTCTGTTTTTGATAGCTGCTTGCGCTTGATGTATCCGGGCAAACAGACGATATGACCATCAAACGACCCAACATCCTCTACATCGTCGCCGACGACCTGGGCTACGCCGACCTGGGCTGCTACGGCGGGCGCGACGAGCCCTGGGGCCCGGTGTCGCCGGTGCTCGACCGCCTGGCCGCGCAAGGGCTGCTGCTGACCCAGGGCTACAGCAACTCGCCGGTGTGCTCGCCCACGCGCTTTGCGCTGATGACGGCGCGCTACCAGTACCGCCTGCGCGGCGCGGCCGAGGAGCCCATCAACAGCAAGAGCCGCGGCAGCACCACGCTGGGCCTGCCGCCCGATCACCCCACCCTGCCCTCGCTGCTGCGCGGCGCGGGCTACCGCACGGCGCTGATCGGCAAGTGGCACCTGGGCTTCGGGCCGCACTTCGGGCCGCAGCAGTCGGGCTACGAGGAATGCTACGGCCCGCTGGCCGGCGGGGTGGACTACTTCACCCACTGCGACTCCAGCGGCCAGCACGATCTGTGGTGCAACGGCGTGGAGCACCACGAGGACGGCTACCTGACCGACCTGCTGTCGCGCCGCACGGTCGATTACGTCGAGCGCATGGCCGCGCAGGACGCACCGTTTTTCATCAGCCTGCACTACACCGCGCCGCACTGGCCGTGGGAGACACGCGACGACGCCGAGCGCGCACCGACCATCAAGGACAACCTGTTCGACCTGGCGGCGGGCAACATCCACGTCTATCGCCGCATGATCCACCACATGGACGAGGGCATCGGCTGGATCATGGACGCGCTGCGCCGCACCGGCCAGCTGGACGACACCCTGGTCGTGTTCACCAGCGACAACGGCGGCGAGCGCTTCTCGGACAACTGGCCGCTGGTGGGCGGCAAGATGGACCTGACCGAGGGCGGCATCCGCGTGCCCTGGATCGCGCACTGGCCCGCCGTCATCCGGCCCGGCGGCGTGAGCCGGCAGCTGTGCATGACCATGGACTGGTCGGCCACCATGCTGGCGGCGGCCGGCGTGGCCGCGCACCCCGGCTATCCGCTGGACGGCGTGTCGCTGCTGCCGGTGCTGCGCGATGCGGCGCACCAGTTCGAGCGCCCGCTGCACTTCCGCATGAACCACCGCGACCAGCGCGCGCTGCGCGTGGGCGACTGGAAGTACCTGAAGGTGGACGACAACGAGTACCTGTTCAACATCCCGCAGGACGAGCGCGAGCGCGCCAACCTGGCCAGGAAGGAGCCCGAGCGGCTGCAGACGATGCGCGCCGACTGGCAGGCCTGGAACGACAGCATGCCGCCCATCCCCGAGGACGCCACGATCAGCCTGGGCTACTCCTACAAGGACATGCCCCAGCGTTGAAGGGCTTCACGTCAACGCATCGGCAGCGGCTCGGTGCCCGGCGCGTAGCTGGGCTGCGAGGCCACCGGGCGCGGCCGCACGGGCGGCGGCCGGTCGGGCCAGGGGTGCGGGCGCCAGCGCGGCGGTGGCGCCACCACGATCTCGGGCGGCGCGGGCTGCCCGCAGGCCAGCGCGGCGTTGGCGCGGGCGGTGCGGATCTGCTCCTCGCTGGCCGTCACGCTGGCGGCGCGAAAGCTCGCCTCCTCGCGCGCCACGCGGCAGGCCGCCGACTCGGACGGTGGCACGGGCGGCGGGCGCTGCGCCTCGGCGGCTCGCGCCGCGTCCAGCCGGTCCTGCTCGCGCTGCACAGCCTGCTCGCGCTCCTGCAGGCCGCGCTCGCGCGCCTGCTGCGCACGCTCGGCGTCCAGGCGCAGCTGCTCGTCGGTGGGCCTGGGCACCACGGTGGCGCCGCCCTTGCAGGGCTGGTCGGTGTAGAGCGTGCGCCCGCTGGCCGCGTCCACGCATTTGTAGGCCTGGGCGGCGGCGGCCAAGGGCAGGCCCAGCGCCAGGGCGACAAGAGTGGCGAGCGCGCCCGGCAGCCAGCGCGAGGTGGGGATGGGTATCATCGTTCTCCCGACAAGGACAGTGACACGCGCGCGTTTTTTGCGGCGCACCTGCGCAATGTAACGTCCGACGCTCGCCCGCGCTGACATCCACGACACCCCATGTCCCTGCCCCCCGGCCTGACCCGTCGCCTGCCCTTTCTGCGCTGGCCGCGCCCGACCCGGGCCTTGTTGCGGGGCGAGGCCCTGGCCGGCCTGACGGTGGGGCTGATGGTGATCCCGCAAGGCGTGGCCTATGCGCAGCTGGCCGGCATGCCGCTGATCACGGGCATCTACGCCTCGCTGCTGCCGGCGCTGGTGGCGGTGCTGTTCTCGGCCTCGGCGCGGCTGTCGGTGGGACCGGTGGCCCTGACCAGCCTGCTGATCTACGCCGGCCTGGCGCCGCTGGCGCAGCCGGGCAGCCCCGAGTGGGTGGACCTGGCGGTGTGGCTGGCGCTGCTGTCGGGCGCGCTGCAGGCGGCGCTGGGCCTGGCGCGCTTCGGCTGGCTGCTCAACCTGGTCAACTCGCCCGTGCTGACGGCCTTCACGCAGGCGGCGGCGGTGCTGATCGTCAGCTCGCAGCTGCCGGCGCTGCTGGGCTTGGCCGGCGGCTGGACGGGCCTGCTGGCGCAGCCGGCCATCAACCCCGCGGCGGCGGCCTTCGGACTGGCGTCGCTGGCGCTGCTGTGGCTGGCGCGGCGCTGGCGCCCGGCCTTTCCCAGCATCCTGGTGATCGTGCTGATCGCCGCCGGCGTGAGCTGGCTGACCGGCTTCGAGGCCACGGGCGGCAAGGTGATCGGCGCGCTGCCCTCGGGCCTGCCCTCGCTGTACATCCCCACCTGGCCGGGCTGGCAGGCGCTGGGGCAGCTGGTGCTGCCCACGCTGGTGGTCACCCTGATCAGCTTTCTGGAGACCGCCTCCAGCGCCAAGGTGGACAACCAGCGCAAGGGCGAGCGCTGGGACCAGGACCAGGACCTGATCGGCCAGGGCCTGGCCAAGATCGCCTCGGGCCTGTCGGGCGCGTTTGCCACCAGCTCGTCGTTCTCGCGCTCGGCGCTCAACCTGTACGCCGGTGCGCAGACCGGCTGGGCCACGGTCTTCTCGGTGGCGGTGGTGCTGCTGGCGCTGCTGCTGTTCACGCCGACGCTGCGCCACGTGCCGCAGGCGGTGCTGGCGGCCATCGTGGTGGTGGCCGTGGTGGGGCTGATCCGGCCGCGCGAGTTCGTGCGCCTGTGGCGCATCTCGCGCGTGGAGGGCGTGATCGCCGCGCTGACGTTTGCCATCACCATCGCCGCCGCGCCGCGGCTGTACTGGGGCGTGCTGGCCGGCGTGCTGATGGCGCTGTCGCACTACCTGTACCGCAACCTGCACCCGCGCATCATCGAGGTGGGCCTGCACCCCGACGGCACCCTGCGCGACCGCCACCTGTGGCAGTTGCCGCCGCTGGCGCCGCACACGCTGGCCCTGCGCATGGACGCGGCGCTGGACTTTGCCAGCGCCGGCGCCTTCGAACGCTGCGTGGTGGAGTACCTGAGCGAGCACCCCGGCACCCGCCAGGTCTGCCTGCTGGCGCAGCCCATCAACCACATCGACGCCACCGGCGCCGAGGTGTTTGCCCGCGTGCTGGCCTTGCTGGAGCAGCGCGGCGTGCGCCTGCTGGTCAGCGGCCTGAAGCTGCCGGCCGACCAGGTACTGCGCGCCGCCGGCGCCCTGGTGCCCTCGCCGCTGCTGCAGCTGTGGCGCACCGACGCCGAGGCGCTGGCCGCGCTGCAGCAGCCCGCCGGCGCAGTCGCCCAATGCTCATAAATCAATAGCTTTTCGCGCTTGTTCCATGCGGGCAAGCGGTTGATTTGGTTCAATTCAACCCAGCGCCAGCAACACCACGCCCGCGCCGATCAGCAGCGCCCCCGCCACGCGCACCACGCGGTCGCCCTCGCCCAGCAGGCGCCCGCCGATCAGGGCGGCAAACAGCATCGACACCTCGCGCGCCGGCGCCACGTGCGACAGCGGCGCCTGCTGCACGGCGTAGAGCACCAGCACATAGGCCACGGGGCTGAACAGGCCCACGACCAAAGCGCCGCGCCACTGCGCGCGCCACAGCCGCGCGGTGGCGGCGCGGTCGCGCCAGGCCACGGGCGCCAGCAGCAGCACGCGCCCGGCATTGCCCACGTAATCCACCAGGATGGGCGAAAGCACCAGCACCTTCACCGCGTAGCCGTCCACCACGGTGTAGGCGGCAATCCACACGCCGGTAAGCAGGCCGTAAGTCAGGCCGCGGTGCAGTTGCACCCGTGCTGCGGACGAAGCGGCGGGGCGCCACAGCCGCGCGCCCCCCGCGATCAAGACCACCCCCAGCACCACGCCCAGCACCCCCAGCACGCCAGGCAGGGTGACGGCCTCGCCCAGCAGCAGCACCGCGCCGATGGACGACAGCAGCGGCCCGGTGCCGCGCGCCAGCGGGTACACCACCGTCAGGTCGGCGGCGCGGTAGCCGCGCAGCAGGGTGACGAAATACACCACGTGCAGCACGGCGCTGACGCCCACCACGGCCCATTCGGCCGCGCCCCAGGCCGGCACGGCGCCCCAGCCCAGCCACAGGCCCAACGGCGCCCAGACGATGAACATCCACACCGAGGTGAAGAAGGCAAAACGGGCGTCGCCGCCCGTTTTCTTGGCCATGATGTTCCAGCCGGCATGGATCAGGCCGGCCAGCAGCACCAGGGCCAGCGCCTGCGCCGACATGGCGGGTCAGAGGCTCAGGTGTTCAGGTATGGCACAGGATGCTGGCCGTGGCCATCAGCTCGTCGAGCAAGGCCATCGACACCTTGCCGGAGACGGCGTAGGGGTCGAGCTCGGCGCGCTCGGAGTATTTGAGCAGCACGCTGGCGTTGACGCGGCTGACGTCCACCAGGCCCATGGTCCAGCCGCCGAAACGGCGCTCGACGATTTCCTCGTAGTGCAGCAGCACCACGTCCTTGTGGCGCGCGTCGCGCGAGATGGTGCCGTACAGGTCGCTCACCGCCTGGCGGCCGCCCTCGATGGCCTGCATGAACACGCCGCCGCCATACACCAGGATGCCGGTCACGCCGCTGTCCTGGTTGTGGCGCCGGGCCGATTCGAGAATGGCTTGCACGGCCGGCTGGGTGTTGTCCACCGCGCGGCTGGCGTAAAGCAGGCGTACCAGCATGGTCTCAGGCTTCCCGGGGAATGAGGGACAAGAATTCGCGCCGCAGGTTGGCGTCCTTCAGGAACACGCCGCGCATGACGGAGTTCATCATCTTGCTGTCCATGTCCTTGACGCCGCGCCAGGCCATGCAGAAGTGCGAGGCCTGCATGACCAGCGCCAGGCCGTCGGGCTTGGTCTTGTGCTGGATCAGGTCGGCCAGCTGCACCACGGCCTCTTCCTGGATCTGCGGGCGGCCCATGATCCACTCGGCCAGGCGCGCGTACTTGGACAGGCCGATGACGTTGGTGTGCTCGTTGGGCATCACGCCGATCCACAGCTTGCCGATGATGGGGCACAGGTGGTGGCTGCAGGCCGAGCGCACGGTGATGGGGCCGACGATCATCAGCTCGTTGAGGTGCTCGGCGTTGGGAAACTCGGTGATCGTGGGCGCGGGCGTGTAGCGGCCGTGGAACACCTCGTTGAGGTACATCTTGGCCACGCGGCGGGCGGTCTTGTCGGTGTTGTGGTCGCGCTCGGTGTCGATCACCAGGCTGTCGAGCACCGCCTGCATCCTGCCTTCGACCTCGTCGAGCAGGCGCTCGAGCTCGCCGGGCTGGATGAACTCGGCGATGTTGTCGTTGGCGTTGAAACGCTGGCCGGCCGCGCGGATGCGCTCGCGAATCTTGACCGAGACGGGGGTTCCCTCGTCGGCGGACGCGGCGTGCAAGGGGGTGGCGGGGAGAATGCGGCTCATGAAGCGGTGATGGTAGCAGCAGCGGCGCGGGCGCGTAGAACTATGATTTTGAGAGCATGCTGCGCTTGTCAGACATGGGCTGCGAGCTGAAACTCCGCGATCAGCGGCAGGTGATCCGACATGCGCCGCCACACCCGCCCGCGCGGCGCCTGCAGGCTCAGCGGCAGCATGCCGCGGGCGTAGATGTGGTCCAGCTGCGCCACCGGAAAGCGCGAGGGGTAGGTCAGCGTGCGCTCGCCCTCGAAGCCCTTGAGCGCGTCCACGCGCAGCAGGCGCTGCACGCGCGTGCCCCAGTCGTTGAAGTCGCCCGCCACCAGCAAGGCCTCGTCCAGCGGCACCTCGCGCGCGATGTAGCGGCGCAGCTGCAGCGCCTGGCGCAGGCGGCTGGCCGGAATCAGGCCGAAGTGCACCACGATGACGTGCAGCGGCGCGCCCAGCACGCGCAGCTCGGCGTGCAGCAGGCCGCGCTGCTCGAAGCGGTGGTCGGACATGTTCTCGTGCCGCACGTGGATGATGGGCCAGCGCGTGAGCAGCGCGTTGCCGTGCTCGCCGTCCCTGGTGACGGCGTTGGTGTGGTAGGCCGCCTCGTAGCCCAGCGGCGCCAGAAAATCGGCCTGCGGCAGCGCCGGCCAGCGCTCGAAGTACTGCGCCTCGCGGCGGTTCTCGGCGCGCACCTCCTGCAGGCAGACGATGTCGGCGTCCAGGCTGTCGACGGCCAGCGCCAGGTTGTGGATCTCCAGGCGGCGCGCCGGCCCGATGCCCTGCACGCCCTTGTGGATGTTGTAGGTGGCCACGCGCAGGCGCTGCGGCCCCAGGATGTCGCCGGACGGGGCCTCGATCATGGCGCCGCCCCCTGGGCGAAGCGCGGCAGCAGCAGGCAGGCCTCGGCGTTGGTGTAGGAATAGCAGCGGTCGGCCGCCGCGCGCCAGGGCAGCCACACGTAGTCCGTGTGCTCGCGCGCATTCAGCTGCACCGCCGCGCCGGCGGGCACGCGCAGGCCGAACACGTGCTCGACGTTGCGCGTCACGCCCGGCGCGTAGCGCGCACGCCAGCGCGGGTAGATGTCGTAGACGTTTTCCAGGTTCCAGTCGGTCAGCGCGCAGCCCGGCGCGGTGGCATCCAGCCCCGTCTCCTCGCGCACCTCGCGCACCGCCGTCTGGGCGAGGGGTTCGTCCTCGCAGTCCTTGCTGCCGGTGACCGACTGCCAGAACTCGGCCTCGATGTCGGCGCGGCGCAGCAGCAGCACGTCCAGCGCGGCGGTGTGGATCACCACCAGCACCGACTGGGGAATCTTGTAGGGCCTGGGCGTGGTCTTGGGCTGCGGCATGATGGCGCGGGCCCTCGCTGGATCACATCAACTGACGCAGCAGCGCGCGCGCGACGGGCTGCACGCGCCGGTACGCCTGCCAGCCGGCCCAGGCGCGCGCGCCCAGGCCCATCACCAGGCGCGGGCGCACCAGCGCCGCGCCGGCCAGGGCGGCGGCGCCCAGCAGCACCCAGCTGCGCTGGCTGCGCACCGCCCGCGCGCCGCCACGCACCCGGTCGACGGCGCGAAAGGCCGGGCGCAACACCTGGGCGCGCGCGCCGATCTGCTCGCGCAGCTGGGCCGAGCGCAGCAGCAGGTGCTCGCGCCGGGCGGCCCGCTCGCGCGCACGGGCATGGGAGGTGCCGTCGGTCATGAACGCAGCCGCTCCCGGTCGGCCTGCAGCTCCTGGATGCTGGAGCGGAACAGGCGCAGCCCGCGGCGCAGGCGCTGCCAGGCCAGCAAGGCCAGCACCGCGCCGCCGCCCAGGAAGGCGGTGGTGAAGATGCCCAGGGCCAGCAGGCGCTGGCTGTCCCACAGCAGGACGGTGAGAAACAGCGCCAGGAAGATCAGGCCGAAGCTGAGCAGCACCACCGCCAGTGCGGCCTGCAGGCCCAGCGCCAGCAGCTGGCCGATGTCCTCGCGCGCCTCCAGGCTGAGCAGCTCCAGCCGCACCTGGACGAGCTCGACCGCGTCGGCCAGCAACTGGCGCACCCGCGCCAGGGTGCCTTCGGTGCCTGCGCTCACGCCGCGCCCGCCGAAGCCTTGGGTCCGCGTGCCCGGCTCAACGACGGCCCAGCAGCACGCCGATCAGCATGCCGACGGCGGCCGCGGCGCCGATGGAGGACCAGGGGTTCTCGTGCACGTAGTCGTCGGTGGCGTTCATCGCGCGGCGGGCGCCCGCGCGCAGGGCGGCGTCAGCGTCGGCCAGCTTCTCGCGCGCCACCGCCAGGTTCTGCTTGGCGCGCGCGCGCAGCTCGGTGATGCGGCTGTCGCTGTCACCGGCGGTGGCGGCCAGCAAATCCTCGGCGTCGGAAATCACGCGGCGCAGGTTGGCGGCAAGCTCTTCCTTGGCTTCCACGGCGGTGTCGGCCATCTCGGACAGGTTGGACATCAGGGGACCTCCTTGACAAAGAATTCATCGTAGCAGAGGCTTTCCGGCCACACCGCGGCCACGCCCCAAGGCCAGGGGCGCGACGCGGGCTCGGCTACGCCGCGGCGGGGTTGCGCAGCCGGATGTGCAGCTCGCGCAGCTGCTTTTCGTCCACGGGCGAAGGCGCCTGCGTCAGCAGGTCCTGCGCGCGCTGGGTCTTGGGGAAGGCGATCACGTCGCGGATGGATTCGGCGCCGGTCATCAGGGTGATCAGCCGGTCCAGGCCGAAGGCCAGGCCGCCATGCGGGGGCGCGCCGTACTGCAGCGCATCGAGCAGGTAGCCGAACTTGGCACGCGCGTCCTCGGGGCCGATCTTGAGCGCGGCAAACACCTTGCTCTGCACCTCGGCGCGGTGGATGCGCACCGAGCCGCCACCCAGCTCCCAGCCGTTGAGCACCATGTCGTAGGCCTTGGCGATGCATTTGCCAGGGTCGGTGTCCATCAGGTTCTCGTGGCCGTCCTTGGGGGAAGTGAAAGGGTGGTGCACGGCCACCCAGCGGTCGTCTTCCTCGTCGTGCTCGAACATCGGAAAGTCAACCACCCACAGCGGCGCCCAGCGGTCCTCGAACAGGCCGCTTTTCTTGCCGAATTCGCTGTGGCCGATCTTCAGGCGCAGCGCGCCGATGGCGTCGTTGACGATCTTGGCCTTGTCGGCGCCGAAGAACAGCGCGTCGCCGTCCTGCGCGCCGGTGCGGCGGATGATTTCGGCCAGCGCCGCGTCGTGGATGTTCTTGACGATGGGCGACTGCAAGCCCTCGCGACCCTTGGCCACCTCGTTAACCTTGATCCAGGCCAGGCCCTTGGCGCCGTAGATCTTGACGAACTCGGTGTAGCCGTCGATCTCGCCGCGCGAGATCTGCGCGCCGCCAGGCACGCGCAGGGCCACGACGCGCCCGCCCGGCGTGGTGGCCGGGCCGGAAAAGACCTTGAAGTCCACGTCCTTCATGACGTCGGTGAGTTCGGTGAACTCGAGCCTGACGCGCAAATCGGGCTTGTCGGAGCCGAAGCGGTGCATGGCCTCGCCGTAGGCCATGACGGGGAACTCGCCCAGGTCCACCCCCAGCTGCGCCTGGAACACTTCCTTGATCATGCGCTGGAAGATGGCGCGGATTTCCTCCTCGTCCAGGAACGAGGTCTCGCAGTCGATCTGCGTGAACTCGGGCTGGCGGTCGGCGCGCAGGTCCTCGTCGCGGAAGCACTTGGTGATCTGGTAGTAACGGTCGTAGCCCGCCACCATCAGCATCTGCTTGTACAGCTGGGGCGACTGGGGCAACGCGTAGAACTGGCCGTCGTGTACGCGGCTGGGCACCAGGTAGTCGCGCGCGCCCTCGGGCGTGCTCTTGCCCAGCATGGGGGTCTCGATGTCGACGAAACCCTGCTGGTCGAGGAAGTTGCGCACCTGGATCGCCGTCTTGTAGCGCAGCATCATGTTGCGCTGCATGGCCGGGCGGCGCAGGTCCATCACGCGGTGCGTCAGGCGCGTGGTCTCCGACAGGTTGTCGTCGTCCAGCGGAAACGGCGGCGTGACCGAGGCGTTGAGCACCGTCAGCTCCTGGCACAGCACCTCGATCTGGCCGCTCTTGAGCTGCTCGTTGACGGTGCCCGCCGGGCGCGCGCACACCAGGCCCACCACGCGCACGCAGAACTCGTTGCGAATGTCCTCGGCCACCTTGAACATCTCGGGGCGGTCGGGGTCGCACACCACCTGCACGTAGCCCTCGCGGTCGCGCAGGTCGATGAAGATGACACCGCCGTGGTCGCGCCGGCGGTTGACCCAGCCGCACAGGCTGACGGTTTGGCCCAGCAGGGCTTCGGTCACGAGACCGCAGTAATGGCTACGCATGGACATGGGCAGGGAGACTTTCGGACGGTCGGTGAATCAGGGATCGGGGTGCGCCGCCGCGCGCTCGGGAAGCACCGGCGGCGACAGCGGCACGCGCGCCGGCGGCGGCGCGACCACGCCCATGGAGATGACGTACTTGAGCGCCTCGTCCACGCTCATGGCAAGCTCCACCACGTCGGCGCGCGGCACGATCAGGAAAAAACCCGAGGTCGGGTTGGGCGTGGTGGGCACGTACACGCTCAGGTGGCCTTCGCCCAGGTGGGCCGCCACCTCGCCGCTGGGCTGGCCGGTGAGAAAGGCGATGGTCCAGGCGCCATGGCGCGGGTACTGGATCAGCAGCGCCTTGGAAAACGCGTGGCCCGAGCCGGAAAACAGCGTGTCCGACACCTGCTTGACGCTGGTGTAGATGCTGCGCACCACCGGAATGCGCGCCATCAGCCGGTCCCACTGGCGCACCGCCCACTGGCCGAACATGTTGGCCACGAACAGGCCCGTGGCGACGATGACGATGGCCACCAGGATCACGCCCAGGCCGGGCACGTGGCGCAGCTGAGTGGCCAGCGGCTGCAGCGGCGGCACCATGGTCTCGAAGGCCGTCAGCACGCCGCGAAACACGCCGTCGAGCAGGCCCACCAGCCACAGCAGCACCCACACGGTGACGCTCATGGGCAACCACACCAACAGGCCGGTGATGAAGTATTGCCGCAGGCGGGACATCATGGACGGGCGGCGCGGGTGTCAGGTGGTGGCCGAGCCGCCGGCCGCCGGGGCGGGCGCGGGGGCCGGTGCCGGGGCGGGCGATGGCGCCGCCACCGCGGGAGCCTCGGCCGCCGGCGCAGGGGCCGCGCCCGTGCCGCCCTCGTTGCCAGCCGCCTTGCCGTCGGCGGCCGGCGCGCTGCCCTCGTTGCGGAAGTCGGTCACGTACCAGCCCGAGCCCTTGAGCTGAAAGCTGGCCGCCGTCACCTGCTTGGCAAAGCGCGGCTGGCCGCAGGAGGGGCAGACCGTCAGCGGGGCATCGGAGAGTTTTTGCAGCACGTCCTTGGCAAAGCCGCAGGCGGTGCACTTGTACGCATAAATGGGCATGACGACACGACTTTCAGTCGGACGAAAAACCTTAAATTATAGGCCGCGTCCCATGCATGCACGGCCCGGCCGGATACGCCCTCACCCCGCGCTGGCGGCGTAGTGGTGGACGTGGCCCTTGTGGTCGGGCAGCCACTGCGGCGCCAGCGAGCCGGCCACCATGCCCGCCAGCGCGGCCAGCACGCCGGCCAGCTGCTGCGGAAAGGCCTCGTTCAGCATGGGGCTGGCGACGAACAGCAGCCACACGCCGATGCCCAGCGCCATGGCCAGCAGCGCGCCCTGGGTGGTGGCGCGCTTCCAGTAGACGCCGAAGGCCAGCGGCACGAAGGCGCCGACCAGCGGCAGCTGGTAGGCCCCCGACACCAGCTCGTAGATCGACGAGCCTTCCATGGTGATCGAGTAGATCAGCACGCAGACGGTGAACACCAGCACGCTGATGCGCATGGCCTTGAGCGTCTGGGCGTCGCTCATGCCGGGCTTGAGATTGCGCAGGATGTTCTCGACGAAGGTGGTCGAGGGCGCCAGCAGGGTGGCCGAGGCGGTGGACATGATGGCCGACAGCAGCGCGCCGAAGAACGCCACCTGCAGCGCCACCGGCATGTGCTGCATCACCAGGGTGGGCAGCACCTTCTGCGGGTCGTCGGCCAGCAGGCCGGCGGTGCCGGGCATAACCAGCAGCGCGGCGATGACCACGAACATGGGCACGAAGGCAAACGCGATGTACAGCAGCCCGCCGATCACCGGGCCGCGGCGCGCCGTCCGGGCGCTGTTGGAGGACATCACGCGCTGGAACACGTCCTGCTGCGGGATGGAGCCCAGCATCATGGTTATGGCGGCGGCCAAGAAGAAGGTCCACTTCTTGACGCCGCCGGTGGGAAAGAACTGGAACTTGCCCTCGCGCGCGGCGTAGTCGATCACCTTGCCGGCGCCGCCCGCCAGCTCGCCCGCGTACCAGGCGATCAGCACCAGGCCGACGGTGATGACGATCATCTGCACGAAGTCGGTCAGCGCCACCGACCACATGCCGCCGTACAGCGTGTAGACCAGCACGATCAGGGTGCCGATGACCATGCCCCAGGCCAGCGGGATGGCGCCGCTGCTCAGCAGGTTGAACACCAGGCCCAGCGCCGTCACCTGCGCGCCCACCCAGCCCAGGTAGCTGAAGATGATGATGGCCGAGCACAGCACCTCGACCGTGCGGCCGAAGCGCCGGCGGTAGTAGTCGCCGATGGTGATGATGTCCATCGCGTACAGCTTGCGCGCGAAGAACACGCCCACCAGCACCAGGCACAGCCCGGCGCCGAACGGGTCTTCCACCGTGCCGCCCAGCCCCTCCTTGACGAAGCGCGCCGGCGCGCCCAGCACCGTCTCGGCGCCGAACCAGGTGGCGAAGGTGGTGGCGATGACGACGGCCAGCGGCAGCGTGCGCCCGGCCACCGCGTAGTCGGCCGTGTTGTGCACCCGCCGCGCGGCCAGCAGGCCGATGGCGATGGACGCCAGCAGGTACAGGACGATGAAGCTCACCAGCATGCGTTGTCTCCAGGCCAAGGAACGGGGGTCAGCGCGGACGCGCGATTGTCGCTGTTTTTGACGACTCTTCTTTTGATAGCTGCTCGCGCAGATCCGGTGCTGTCTGCAGCCTGTTTTTTCTTAAAAAAGCAGCACCCGCACCAGGATCTGCATCACGATCAGCCCCAGCACGAAGCCGATGGCGCCGTACAGCAGCGCCTGCAGCAGGCGGTTGGTGCGCCGCTGCTCGGCCAGCAGCAGGCGCAGCTCGGCGTCGTGGGGCTGGCGGGTGTTCTGGCGCAGGTATTCGTGCAGCAGGCGCGGCAGGTCGGGCAGCATGCGCGCGTAGTACGGCGCCTGCTCGCGCAGCTCGCGCCACAGGCGCTTGGGGCCCACCTGCTCGAGCATCCACTTCTCCAGGAAGGGCTTGGCCGTACTCCACAGGTCCAGCTCGGGGTCCAGTTCGCGGCCCAGACCCTCGATGTTCAGCAGCGTCTTCTGCAGCAGCACCAGCTGCGGCTGGATCTCGACGTGAAAGCGCCGCGAGGTCTGGAACAGCCGCATCAGCACCATGCCCAGCGAGATGTCCTTGAGCGGGCGGTCGAAGTAAGGCTCGCACACGCTGCGGATGGCCGATTCCAGCTCGTCGATGCGCGTGCCGGGCGGCACCCAGCCGCTTTCCACGTGCAGCTCGGCCACGCGCTTGTAGTCGCGCCGGAAGAAGGCGGTGAAGTTCTGCGCCAGGTATTCCTTGTCGTACTCGGTGAGCGTGCCGACGATGCCGAAGTCCAGCGAGATGTAGCGCCCGAAGGTGGCGGGATCGACGCTGACCATGATGTTGCCCGGGTGCATGTCGGCATGGAAAAAACCGTCGCGAAACACCTGGGTGAAGAAGATGGTCACGCCGTCGCGCGCCAGCTGCGGGATGTCCACGCCCGCGGCGCGCAGGCGCTCGACCTGGCCGATCGGGATGCCGCTCATGCGCTCCATCACGATCACGTCGGAGCGGCACAGCTCCCAGAACATCTCGGGGATCAGCACCAGGTTCAGCCCGGCCATGTTGCGCCGCAGCTGCGCGGCGCTGGCGGCCTCGCGCACCAGGTCCAGCTCGTCGTGCAGGTATTTGTCGAACTCGCCCACCACCTCGCGCGGCTTCAGGCGCTTGCCGTCGGCGGACAGGCGCTCGATCCAGCCGGCCATCATGCGGATCAGCTGCAGGTCCTGCTCGATCACCTTGAGCATGCCCGGGCGCAGCACCTTGACGGCCACCTCGCGCTCGCGGCCCTGCCCGTCGACCAGCGTGGCGAAGTGCACCTGCGCAATGGACGCGCTGGCCACCGGCTCGCGCTCGAAATGCGTGAACAGCTCGCCCACCGGCCTACGGAACGCCCGCTCGATGGTGGCAATGGCCACCTCGGCCGGAAAGGGCGGCACGCGGTCCTGCAGCAGCGCCAGCTCGTCGGCAATGTCCAGCGGCAGCAGGTCGCGCCGGGTGGACAACACCTGGCCGAACTTGACGAAGATGGGGCCCAGCTGCTCCAGCGCCTCGCGCAGGCGCTGGCCGCGCGGGGCC
Organism: Burkholderiaceae bacterium; assembly: GCA_024235995.1. Classification (NCBI taxonomy): domain Bacteria; kingdom Pseudomonadati; phylum Pseudomonadota; class Betaproteobacteria; order Burkholderiales; family Burkholderiaceae; species Burkholderiaceae bacterium. Next base: position 81,482 of record JACKLI010000002.1, on the reverse strand, counting down.
GACAGGTCGCGCCCGATGCGGGCGATGCGCCCCAGCAGCCGCAGGCCGGGATGCTGAAAACTGGTCAGCACCAGCTCGTCCAGGCCATGGCGCAGGGCCACCCAGACGATGGTGATGGCGCGCACCAGGCGCATCACGCCTTGCCCACGCCCGGCAGCCGGCTGGCCAGCTGGCGCAGGGCCTGCGCGATGGCGCGCCCGCCCCCGGCCAGGGTGTGGGCCGGCGCGTCGCCGATCAGGCGGGCCAGGTCTTCCTCGGCGTCCCAGCGCACGTTGTCGACCAGCCAGCTCACCTCGGCGGCAAACTGAACGTCGCCCTCGATGCGCACGCCGGGCCGCTCGCCGCGCAGCGTGTCCTTCAGCAAATCCAGCGGCGAGCCGTCGGTCACGGTCAAGAGCAGGTCGGCCTCGGCCACCGGCGCGCGCTCGCACAGGCCGGCCGGCGTGGCCGCCAGCTGCATCGAGAACGCCCCCCACTGCAGCTTGACCACGCGCCCGCTCTGGCGCGCCAGCCGCGCCTGGGCCTCGGGCTCCTGCATCAGCACGTGGTTGAGAAACAGCACCAGGCGGTGCTGCAGCTCGTCGACCAGCCAGTCGGGAGCCTTCAGGCCCGCGCCGAGCCGGGCCAGGCCCTCGGTGAGAAAGGAAAAAGGAGACGGCGCATTCATGATGTCCCGATTATTGATGACGAATGGACCAAAAAAAAACGGCGCCCCGAAAGGCGCCGCCGTTCAAGTCGTGGGCCGCGTCATTGCAGGGCCTGCACCCCGGCCACCAGCCAGCCGCCGCGCCCGCTCCTGGGCTTGGTCATGTTCCAGACCTCGCGGAAGGGGTTGAGGCCGGAGGATGCGTCCTCGCGGATCATGCCGCTGAACTCGACGCTGGCCATGTACACGTCGCCCTGCTCCTCGATGCCCAGCAGCTGGGCCTCCAGCATGGCCACCTCGGTGGTGTTGGCCTGGCCGGGGGCGGTGCGCTCGCGCTCGGCCAGCTGGCTCTGGATTTCGGCCAGCATCTCGTCGGTCATCATGGCGCGCAGGGTGGGAATGTCGGAGTGGTCCCAGGCCTGCTGCAGCGCCATGAAGTTGCGCTTGGCGGCCTCGGTGAAGCCGGCGACGTCGAAGTCGGCCGGAATGCCCCAGCCTTGCGAGCCCTTGAGCGCCGAGCCGATCATGGAGCCGCCGGCCGCGCCGCCGCCCAGTGCGGCGCCCTGCACGTCCCACGGGCGGGCCGAGGCGTCGTTGCCGACCTTGGTGGGGTTGTACTGCGGCGGGCTGACCGGGTCGGCCGCGCCGGCGCCCTGGTAGGCCATGGGACGTGGCCCCGCGCCGCCCTGGCGCCCGCGCCGCAGCATGCCGATGACCGCCATGGCGGCCAGCACCAGCAGGCCGATCAGCAGGATGTTGCCGAACCCGGCGCCCAGGCCCAGCGAGTGGGCCAGCCAGGCCAGGCCCAGACCGGCGGCCAGGCCGCCCAGCATGCCCGCCCAGGGCTTGCGCGCGGCCGCGCCGGCGGCCCCGGCACCCGCGGCGTTGGCCGGGTTGGTGGCCTGGCTGGGCGCGGCGGGCGGCGTGGCTTGGCGCTGGGTGACGTTGCCGGACTGGCGACCGAAGGACTTGCCGCCGCCCAGGCGCTTGGCCTCGGCGTCGAAGCTGAAGGCGCCCACCAGGAACACTGCCAAAAGCAGGGTCAGCAAGCGCGCAAGAAGGTGATGGTGCTTCATCCGAGGTGATCTCCCTGGGTCAGATGGATGGAATCGATCGAAAACAAATCATGCCTGAAAACCCGCATGCCGTCCTGGTTTTGGCCCTTGCGGGGCCCCACGGCAGGCGCGTCAGCCACATTTGACGCCGACATGCAGCGCCACCACCCCCGCGGTCAGGTTGTGGTAGTCCACGTGGCCAAACCCATTGACCTTCATCAGGGCCTTGAGTTCCGCCTGTCCGGGGTGCATGCGGATGGATTCGGCCAGGTAGCGGTAACTTTCGGCGTCGCCGGCCACCAGCTGCCCCAGGCGCGGCAGCACGCCGAACGAATACAGGTCGTACGCCTTGCGCAGCGGCGCGGCCACCTGCGAGAACTCCAGCACCAGCAGGCGCCCGCCGGGGCGCAGCACGCGTGCCATCTCGCGCAGGGCGGCGTCCTTGTGCGTCATGTTGCGCAGGCCGAAGGCGACGCTGACCAGGTCGAAGTGGCCGCTGTCGAAGGGCAGGCGCTCGGCGTCGCACACCACGGTGGGCAGGATGGTGCCGGCGTCCAGCAGGCGGTCGCGCCCGGTGCGCAGCATGGCCTCGTTGATGTCGGTGTGCACCACTTCGCCCGTGGCGCCCACTTTTTTGGCAAAGGCCAGCGCCAGATCGCCCGTGCCGCCGGCGATGTCCAGCACGCGCTGGCCGGGCTGCGGGTTGGCCACCATCAGCGTGTAGCGCTTCCACAGCCGGTGCAGGCCGCCCGACATCAGGTCGTTCATCAGGTCGTAGCGCGAGGCCACCGAGTCGAACACGCCGCGCACGCGCCGCGCCTTGTCGCGCTCGTCGACCGTCTCATAACCAAAGTGCGTGCTCGTCATGCCAGTTTGCCTCGATGTCCAGCGCCGGCATGGCGCTACCATGCGGCTTCCCTGCGACTGTAGCGCAGCCGCCGCGCGCGCCCACCCCCACCGCCCATGACCGCCACCGCCAAGAAGGCCGACAAGGATCGGCCGCTGATCGACGACATCCGCCTGCTCGGGCGCATCCTGGGCGAGGTGATCCGCGAGCAGGAGGGCGAGGCCGCCTACGCGCTGGTGGAAAAGATCCGCCAGCTGTCGGTGGCCTACCGGCGCGACGCCGACGCCGCGGCCGACGCGGCGCTGAAGAAGCTGCTGAAGTCGCTCTCGGGCGAGCAGACGGTGAGCGTGATCCGCGCCTTCACCTACTTCAGCCACCTGGCCAACCTGGCCGAGGACCGGCACCACATCCGCCGCCGCGCCGTGCACGAGCGCGCCGGCAGCGCCCAGGAGGGCAGCATCGAGGTGGCGCTGGCGCGCCTGCGCGCGGCCGGCATCGCGCCCGGCGCGGTGGCGCGCACGCTGGCGGCCAGCCACGTGTCGCCCGTGCTGACGGCCCACCCCACCGAGGTGCAGCGCAAGAGCATCCTGGACGCCGAGCGCGAAATTGCCCAGCTGCTGGCCGAGCGCGACGACCTGCGCGAGCGCGCGCAGCTGTTCAAGGCCGGCCGCGACGCGCTCAGCCCGCGCCAGCTGGCCGCCAACGAAGCGCAGCTGCGCGCCCGCGTGGCCCAGCTGTGGCAGACGCGCCTGCTGCGCTACAGCAAGCTCACGGTGGCCGACGAGATCGAGAACGCCCTGTCGTATTACGAGAGCACCTTCCTGCGCGAGATCCCCAGGATCTACGCCGACCTGGAGCGCGAGCTGGGGCCGCAGCACGCCGTGGCGCCCTTCCTGCGCATGGGCCAGTGGATCGGCGGCGACCGCGACGGCAACCCCAACGTGGGCGCCGACACCCTAGCGCTGGCACTGCGCCGCCAGGCCGAGGTGGCGCTGCGCCACCACCTGGCCGAGGTGCACCACCTGGGGCGCGAGCTGTCGCTGTCCAGCAAGCTGGTCGAGGTCACGCCCGCCATGCGGCTGCTTACCGAGCGCTCGCCCGACACCAGCGCGCACCGCGACGACGAGCCCTACCGCCGCGCGCTGACCGGCGTGTACGCGCGCCTGGCCGCCACCTTGCACGAGCTGACCGGCGGCGAGGCCGCGCGCCACGCCGTCGCGCCGCAAGGCGCGTACGCCAGCGCCGAGGAGTTCCTGCAGGACCTGCGCACGCTCGACACCTCGCTGCGCTCGCACCGCGGCGCCGCGCTGGCGGCCGGGCGCCTGCAGCCGCTGATCCGCGCGGTGGAGGTGTTCGGCTTTCACCTGGCCACGGTGGACTTGCGGCAAAGCTCGGACCAGCACGAGCGCGTGCTGGCCGAGCTGCTGGCCACGGCGCGCATCGAGCCCGACTACGCCGCGCTCGACGAGGCGCAGCGCCGCGCCCTGCTGCTCGGCCTGCTGAACGACGCGCGCCCGCTGCGCGTGCCCGGCGCCCCCTACAGCGAGCACACACGCGGCGAGCTGGCCATCTTCGAGACCGCCGCGCAGGTGCTGCGCCGCTACGGCCGCGCCGCCATCCGGCACTGCATCATCAGCCACACCGAGACGGTCAGCGACCTGCTGGAGGTGCTGCTGCTGCAAAAGGAAACGGCCCTGCTGCACGGCACGCTCGACACCGAAGCAACCGCCGACCTGATCGTGGTGCCCCTGTTCGAGACCATCGCCGACCTGCGCAACGCCGCGCCCATCATGCGCGAGTTCTACCAGCTGCCCGGCGTGGCCGCGCTGGTGGCGCGCAGCGGCGGCGAGCAGGACATCATGCTGGGCTACAGCGACAGCAACAAGGACGGCGGCATCTTCACCAGCAACTGGGAGCTGTACCGCGCCGAGATCGCGCTGGTGGCGCTGTTTGACGAATTGAACGCCGGCCAGGCCGGCGTACCCATCCGCCTGCGCATGTTCCACGGCCGCGGCGGCACCGTGGGGCGCGGCGGCGGGCCCAGCTACCAGGCCATCCTGGCGCAGCCGCCGGGCACGGTGCGCGGGCAGATCCGCCTGACCGAGCAGGGCGAGGTCATCGCCAGCAAGTACGCCAACCCCGAGATCGGCCGGCGCAACCTGGAAACCCTGGTGGCCGCCACGCTGGAAGCCACGCTGCTGCAGCCCACCCAGCCGGCCAGCCCGGCTTTTCTGGCGGCGGCCGAGCAGCTCTCGCAAGCCAGCATGGCGGCGTATCGCGCGCTGGTGTACGAGACACCGGGCTTCACCGACTATTTCTTCAGCGCCACGCCGATCCGCGAGATCGCCCAGCTCAACCTGGGTTCACGCCCCGCCTCGCGCAAGCCCAGCCAGAAGATCGAGGACTTGCGCGCCATTCCCTGGGGCTTCAGCTGGGGCCAGTGCCGGCTCACGCTGCCGGGCTGGTTCGGCTTCGGCACGGCGGTGCAGGCCTTCATCCACGCGCACGGCGCCAAGCCCGCGGCCCAGCTGGCCCTGCTGCGCCGGATGCACCGGCAGTGGCCGTTCTTTCGCACCCTGCTGTCCAACATGGACATGGTGCTGGCCAAGAGCGACCTGGCCCTGGCCAGGCGCTACAGCGCGCTGGTGCAGGACGCCCGGCTGCGCAAGCAGGTGTTCGCCGCCATCGAGGCCGAGTGGCAGCGCACCAGCGAGGCGCTCGCGCGCATCACCGGCGAGCGCCAGCGCCTGGCGGCCAACACCGCGCTGGCGCGCTCGATTCGCCACCGCTTTCCCTACATCGACCCGCTGCACCACCTGCAGGTCGAGCTGATCCGCCGCTGGCGCGCCGGCCAGCACGACGACCGGGTGCAGACCGGCATCCACATCAGCATCAACGGCATCGCGGCGGGGCTCCGCAACACCGGTTAACCTGCGGCCGCCCGCTCAATGCGGCCGCTTGGCGTGAAACGTCATGGGCTGCGCCGGGGCCTTGCCCAGCGTGGGCATGGGGGTGTCGCGGTCGCGCCCGGCCGCGGCCAGGCGTGCCTCGTAGTCGCGCCACAGCGCCTCCTGGTCGGCGCCCAGGTGGCGCAGGTATTCCCAGGTGAAGATGCCGCTTTCGTGCCCGTCCGAGAAGCGCGGCTGCACCGCGTAGTTGCCCACCGGGGCGATGGCAGTGATGTCGATGTCGCGCTTGCCGGTCTGCAGCACCGCCTGGCCGGGGCCGTGGCCCTGCACCTCGGCCGAGGGCGAATACACGCGCATCAGCTCGAACGGGATGCGATGGACCGTGCCGTCGGCCCACGCCAGCTCCAGCACGCGCGACCTGGCGTGCACGGTGATCGACTCGGGCGGCGGGGCGGAAGCGGATTTCTGGGCGACGGGGGAAGGGTTGGAGGTAGCCATCGGTGGTCACTCGTTCGTATTGCCGCATCGATTGTGACGCGCCCGCCGCCGATGGCCAGCACCACGGCGGCAATGGCCCTGCCGGCGTTCTGCTAATCTTTGCGCCCCGTCCGCCCCACCGCCCGTCTCGTGAACACCCCTGCCCTGCAACGCGCCGTCTTCCTGCTGCTGCTGACCGGGGTCACCGTGGCTTTCTGCTGGGTCATCTCGCCGTTCTTCGGCGCGGTGTTCTGGGCCATGGTGCTGACGCTGATGTTCATGCCCCTGCAGCGGCGCCTGTGCGTGGCCCTGCGCGGGCGCGCCACGCTGGCGGCCGTCGGCACGCTGCTGATCTGCCTGCTGATCGTGGTGGTGCCGCTGATCCTGATCATCGGCGCCATGGTGGACGAGGCGGCCAGCTTCAGCCAGCGGGTGCGCGGCGGCGGGCTGGACCTGCGCGCCTACTTCCAGCAGGTGGTGGACGCGCTGCCGGCCTGGGTGCACGGCCTGATGGGCCGCTTTGGCCTGGTCAGCCTGCAGGACGTGATGGACAAGCTGTCGGCCGCGCTGGTGCAGGGCGGCCAGGCGCTGACGGCGCGCGCGCTGGCCATCGGGCAGAACACGCTGCTGGTGGTGGTCAACCTGGGCATCATGCTGTACCTGCTGTTTTTCTTCCTGCGCGACGGGCGCGATCTGGCGCGCTTGATTCGCGGCGCCATCCCCATGCAGCCGGCGCACACCAACTACCTGCTGCACAAGTTCGCCACCGTGGTGCGCGCCACCGTCAAGGGCACGGTGGTGGTGGCGCTGGTGCAGGGCCTGCTGGGCGGGCTGGCCTTTGCGGTGCTGGGCATCGGCGGCGCGGTGCTGTGGGGCGTGACCATGGCGGTGCTGTCGCTGGTGCCGGCGGTGGGCGCGGCGCTGATCTGGGCGCCGGTGGCCATCTACCTGCTGGCCACCGGCTCGGCGGTGGCGGGCATCGGCCTGGCCGCGTGGGGCGCGGGCGTGATGGGCATGGTGGACAACGTGCTGCGCCCCATTTTGGTGGGCAAGGAGACCAAGCTGCCGGACTTTCTGGTGCTGCTGTCGACCATCGGCGGCATTTCGATCTTCGGGCTCAACGGCTTCGTCATCGGCCCGGCCATCGCGGCGCTGTTCGTCGCCGCCTGGGCGCTGTTCAACGTGGCCGAGGAAGAAGAGGCGCCACCGGCCAGCAGCCCGACGCCCGCGCCGCCGCCCGAGCCCTGAGCTGGGGTTTTTGATTCAAATCAGGCTGCAGCCCCCACCAATCAAGCGCAGTCAGCTATCGTTTCGATGGTCATCAAACCAGCACCCGCTCGATGCCGCCCGCGTTGGCGCGCGCCACGTAGTCGGGCAGCCAGTTCTCGCCCAGGATGTGGCGCGCCATCTCGATGACGATGTAGTCGGCCTCCAGCAGGCCGTTGCTCAGGTCGTCCTCGTAGCGCTTGAGGCCCTGCAGGCAGCTGGGGCAGCTGGTCAGGATCTTGACGTTGGCCTTCTCGCCCACGGCGCCGCTGGCGCGCAGGGCGGCCTCGCCCTTCTTGATCTCCTGCTCCTTGCGAAAGCGCACCTGGGTGGAGATGTCGGGGCGCGTGACGCCCAGCGTGCCCGACTCGCCGCAGCAGCGCTCGCTCTTGACGACCTGCTCGCCGATCAGCGCCTTGACGGTCTTCATCGAGTCCTGCTGCTTCATCGGGTCGTGGCAGGGCTGGTGGTACAGGTAGGCGCCCTGCTGGGCCGCCGGCAGGGTGATGCCTTTTTCCAGCAGGTATTCGTGGATGTCGACGATGCGGCAGCCCGGAAAGATCTGCTCGAAGCGGTAGTCGGCCAGCTGGTCGTAGCAGGTGCCGCAGCTGACCACCACGGTCTTGATGTCCAGGTAGTTCAGCGTGGTGGCCACGCGGTGCAGCAGCACGCGGTTGTCGGTGATCATCTTCTCGGCGGCGTCGAACTGGCCGCTGCCGCGCTGCGGATAGCCGCAGCACACGTAGCCGGGCGGCAGCACGGTCTGCACGCCGGCGTGCCACAGCATGGCCTGGGTGGCCAGGCCGACCTGGCTGAACAAGCGCTCGGAGCCGCAGCCCGGAAAGTAGAACACCGCCTCGCTGTCGGTGGTGGTCGCCCTGGGGTCGCGGATGACGGGCACGTAGGCGCGGTCTTCGATGTCCAGCAGCGCGCGCGCCGTCTTCTTGGGCAGGCCGCCGGGCATCTTCTTGTTGACGAAGTGGACCACCTGCTCGCGCAGCGGCGCCGGCCCCACGGTGGCGGGCGGGTGCGCGGTCTGCTGGCGGCCGGCCACCTTCAGCAGATCGACCACCGCGCGCTGCGCCGGAAAGGCCACGCCCGTCATCACCGCGCGCGCGGCGTTGATGACGCGCGGCTCGGTGGCGTTCAAAAAGGCCATGGCCGCCGCCTTGCCGGGCCGGAAGCTCTGCTGGCCCATCTTGCGCAGCAGGTTGCGCATGGCCATGGTCACGTCGCCAAAGTCGATCTTGACCGGGCACGGCGCCAGGCAGCGGTGGCACACGGTGCAGTGGTCGGCCACGTCCTCGAACTCGCTCCAGTGCGCCAGGCTGACGCCGCGGCGCGTCTGCTCCTCGTACAGGAAGGCCTCGATCAACAGCGAGGTGGCCAGGATCTTGTTGCGCGGGCTGTACAGCAGGTTGGCGCGCGGCACGTGGGTGCTGCAGTCGGGCTTGCACTTGCCGCAGCGCAGGCAGTCCTTGATGGAGTCGGCGATGGCGCCCAGATCGCTTTGCTGCAGCAGCAGCGACTCGTGCCCCATCAGGCCGAAGCTGGGCGTGTAGGCGTTGGTCAGATCGGCCGCCAGCGCGCGTCCACCGGGCGCAAGCAGCTCCTTGTTCCGTAGCAACTTGCCGCGGTTGAAGCGCCCCTCGGGGTCCACCTTGCGCTTGTACTCGGCAAACGGCGCCAGCTCCTCGTCGCTCAGGTACTGCAGCTTGGTGATGCCGATGCCGTGCTCGCCGCTGATCACGCCATCCAGGCTGCGCGCCAGCTGCATCACGCGGTCCACCGCCTGGTGCGCGGTCTGCAGCATGGCGTAGTTGTCGCTGTGCACGGGAATGTTGGTGTGCACGTTGCCGTCGCCCGCGTGCATGTGCAGGGCGATCCACACGCGGCCCTTGAGCACGCGCTGCTGGATCTCGCCCAGGGCGGCCAGCAGCGGCTCGAAGTCGCTGCCGGTGAAGATGCCTTGCAGCGGCGCGCGGATCTGCGTCTTCCAGCTGGCGCGCAGGCTGTGGTCCTGCAGCTGGGGAAACAGCAGCTCCACGTCGCGCAGCCAGCCCTGCCACAGCGTGCGCGCCTGGCGCACCACGTCCAGCGCCAGTTCCACCTTCTCGTGCAGCAGCTCGGGCGGCGGCGGCTCGGCGCTGGCCGGGCCCAGGGGCAGCTTGCCGCCTTGCAGGAAGGCCTCCAGCGCGTCGGCCAGCTCGATCTTGTTGCGCAGGGAGAGCTCGATGTTGATGCGCTCGATGCCGTCGGTGTACTCGGCCATGCGCGGCAGCGGAATCACCACGTCCTCGTTGATCTTGAAGGCGTTGGTGTGGCGGCTGATGGCAGCCGTTTTCTTGCGGTCGGCCCAGAATTTCTTGCGCGCCTCGGGCGCCACGGCGACGAAGCCCTCGCCCGCGCGCGAGTTGGCGATGCGCACCACCTCGCTGGTGGCGCGCGCCACGGCGTCCGCGTCGTCGCCCGCAATGTCGCCCACCAGCACCATCTTGGGCAGGCCGCCGCGCTTGCTCTTGGTGCTGTAGCCCACGGCACGCAGGTAGCGGTCGTCCAGGTGCTCCAGGCCGGCGAGCAAGGTCCCTGTGCGCTTTTGCTCCGCGAACATGAAGTCCTTGATCTCGACGATGCTGGGCACGGCGTCCTTGGCGTGGCCGAAAAACTCCAGGCACACGGTGCGCGTGTGCTCGGGCATGCGGTGCAGCACCCAGCGCGCGCTGGTGATCAGGCCGTCGCAGCCTTCCTTTTGCACACCCGGCAGGCCGGCCAGGAACTTGTCGGTCACGTCCTTGCCCAGGCCGGCCTTGCGAAACTGCGCGCCGGGAATGTCCAGGCGCTCGGTCTTGACCAAGGTCTTGCCGCTGGCGTCGAAGTACTGCAGCTCGAAGCTGGCCAGCTCGGCGTCGTGGATCTTGCCCAGGTTGTGGCCCACGCGCGTGACCTCCAGCCAGCCGCCATCGGGCGTGACCATGCGCCAGCTGGCCAGGTTGTCCAGCGCCGTGCCCCACAGCACGGCCTTCTTGCCGCCGGCGTTCATGGCGATGTTGCCGCCGATGCAGCTGGCCTCGGCGCTGGTCGGGTCCACCGCAAACACCAGGCCCGCGTCCTCGGCCGCGTCGGCCACGCGCTGCGTCACCACGCCGGCCTCGGTCCAGAGGGTGGGCACCTCGTGGTCGAGCCCGGGCAGGCGCACGCGCTCGACCGCGCCCATGCCCAGCAGCTTTTCGGTGTTGATGACGGCGCTCTTCCAGTCCAGCGCGATGGCGCCGCCGGTGTAGCCGGTGCCGCCGCCACGCGGAATGATGGTGAGGCCCAGCTCGATGCAGCCGGCCACCAGCGCGGCCATCTCGGCCTCGCTGTCGGGCGTGAGCACCACCAGCGGAAACTCCACCCGCCAGTCGGTGGCGTCGGTCACGTGGCTGACGCGCGACAGGCCGTCGAACTTGATGTTGTCCTTGTGCGTGTGGCGTCCCAGCACGCGCGCGGCGCGCCGGCGCAGCTCGGCCACCTTGTCGAAGGAGCGGTCGAAGGCGTCCACCACGCGCCGGGCGGCGGCCAGCAGATCGCCCACCAGCGCATCGCGGGCGGCGTCATCCTCGGGGTGGCGGCGCTTGTCGATCTCGGCCAGGCGGTGGCGCAGCGCCTGCACCAGCAGGCGCCGGCGCTTGGGGCTGTCCAGCAGGTCGTCCTGCAGATAGGGGTTGCGCCGCACCACCCAGATGTCGCCCAGCACCTCGTACAGCATGCGCGCCGAGCGGCCGGTGTGGCGCTCGGCCCGCAGCACCTGCAGCAGCTCCCAGGCGCGCGCGCCCAGCAGGCGCAGCACGATCTCGCGGTCGGAAAAGCTGGTGTAGTTGTACGGAATCTCGCGCAGGCGCGCGGGCTCGGCAAGGGGCGCGGTGGCAAGCGGCGCAAGCGGGGCGTTCATCGGCGGCTCTGGGGCGGGGCCGATGGCATTCGGCCCACAAACTCGTGGGCCGTCGATTTTAGGTCAGGCCCTCCCCATTGGCTGCGAACACCTGGCACCGCCGGCAGCACAAGAATCTGAAAGAGCCCGATGGCCGCGAAGCAGGCCATGCCAGCGAACGCCGTGGCCGGACCTGCGCCGGCCACTGGCGTTGTCCCCCCTCCAAGCGATAGCGCCAGAGAGGGGGGAAGGCGCGCAGCGACTCAGGGGGGTGTCACTAAAACAGCACGCGGCAGCGGATGGTGCCCGGAACGTCCGCCAGGTGTTGCAGCGCCACGTCCGACGATTCGGCGTCCAGGTCGATCACCACGTAGCCGATGTCGGCGTTGGTCTGCAGGTGCTGGGCGGCGATGTTGATGTGGTTGTCCGAGAACACGCGGTTGATGGCCGAGAGCACCCCCGGCACGTTGCGGTGCACGTGCAGGATGCGGTGCTTGCCGGGGTGCGCGGGCAGCGCCACCTCGGGGAAGTTGACCGAGGTGATGGTGCTGCCGTTGTCGCTGTACTTGGCCAGCTTCTCGGCCACCTCCAGGCCGATGTTGGCCTGCGCCTCCAGCGTGGAGCCGCCGATGTGCGGCGTGAGGATCACGTGGTCCAGCCCGCGCAGGGGCGAGACGAACTCGTCCTTGTTGCTCTTGGGCTCGGCGGGGAACACGTCGATGGCCGCGCCCGCCAGCCGGCCGGCCTTCAGCGCCGCGGCCAGCGGCTCGATCTCGACCACCGTGCCGCGCGAGGCGTTGATGAACACCGCGCCCGGCTTGAGCGCGGCGATCTCGGCGGCGCCGATCATCCACTGCGTGGACGGCAGCTGCGGCACGTGCAGGCTGACCACGTCGGCAGCCCGCAGCAGCTCCTGCAGGCTGCGCACCTGCTGCGCGTTGCCCAGCGGCAGCTTGGTGACCACGTCGTGGAAGATCACGCGCATGCCCAGGCCCTCGGCCAGCACCGACAGCTGCGTGCCGATGTTGCCGTAGCCGACGATGCCCAGCGTCTTGCCGCGGATCTCGTGCGAATCGTCGGCGCTCTTGAGCCAGCCGCCGCGGTGCGCCGCCGCGTTGCGCGCCGGGATACCGCGCAGCAGCAGGATGGCCTCGGCCAGCACCAGCTCGGCCACCGAGCGGGTGTTGGAGTACGGCGCGTTGAACACCGCGATGCCCTGCTGGCTGGCGGCCTTCAGGTCGATCTGGTTGGTGCCGATGCAGAACGCCCCGATGGCCACCAGCCTGGGCGCGTGCGCCAGCACCTCGGCCGTCAGCTGCGTGCGCGAGCGGATGCCCACGAAGTGCGCGTCGGCCAGCTTGTGCTTCAGCTCATCGCCTTCCAGCGCCTTGGGCAGCAGCTCGATCTGCGAATAGCCGGCGCCGCGCAGCACCTCCTGGGCGTGGGGGTGTATGCCCTCCAGCAACAGAAATTTGATCTTGCTCTTGTCCAGCGAGGTCTTGGGCATGGGTTTCAGTCAGAAAAATGCAGGGAACGGGTGCGCGCCGGCGGCGGCTGCGCGACGGAAGCCGGCCATTGTGCACCGCAGCAATATCCTTGGCGGCCTCCCTGTTTTGTGGGCGCGCGGGGCGGGCGGGCCGGGCCCGAACGGGTTATCCCGCTTGCCGCCAGGCCCGCCGGTGTGCGAAAACGTCACAGTCGCGCGGCATCATGGGGCCCGCGATCCGCGCATGCACGGGCGGCAACGCCCTGATTTCAAATTTTCCAGAGGAGTTCTCATGCGATTCAAATCCCTGGCGCTGGCTGGCGCCGCCGTCCTGTCCCTCGGCCTGGCCGGGCCCGCGCACGCGCAGACCGAAATCCAGTGGTGGCACTCCATGGGCGGCGCCCTGGGCGAATGGGTGACCGACCTGGCCAACCAGTTCAACGCCAGCCAGAAGGAATACAAGGTGGTGCCCACCTTCAAGGGCAGCTATGGCGAGTCGATGACGGCGGCCATCGCGGCCTTCCGCGCCGGCAACGCGCCCGACATCCTGCAGGTGTTCGAGGTCGGCACCGCCACCATGATGTACAGCAAGGGCGCCATCAAGCCCGTGGCCGAGGTGATGAAGCTGGCCAACGTCAACTTCGACCCCAAGGCCTACGTGCCCGCCGTGGCCGGCTACTACACCGCACCCAACGGGCAGATGCTGAGCTTTCCCTTCAACAGCTCGACGGCGGTGTTCTATTACAACAAGGACGCCTTCAAGGCCGCCGGCCTGGACCCGAACAAGCCGCCCAAGACCTGGCCCGAGGTGGCGCTGGCCGCCGGCAAGCTCAAGGCCTCCGGCCACAAGTGTCCGTTCACCACCAGCTGGATCAGCTGGACGCAGCTGGAGAACTTCTCGGCCTGGCACAACGTGCTGTTCTCCTCGCTCAACAACGGCTTCGGCGGCCTGGGCACGCGGTTGCAGGTCAACAGCCCGCTGCACCTGCGCCACTTCGAGAACCTGGCAGCCATGGCCAAGAACGGCCAGTTCGTCTACAAGGGCCGCGACAACGCGGCCGACGCCACCATGGTCTCGGGCGAATGCGCCATGGGCACGTTCTCGGCCGGCCTGCTGGGCAACCTCAAGCGCAACGCCAAGTTCGAGTTCGGCGTCAGCACCCTGCCCTACTACCCCGACGTGCCCGGCGCGCCGCAGAACTCCGTGATCGGCGGCGCCAGCCTGTGGGTCATGTCGGGCAAGAAGCCTGAGGTGTACAAGGGCGTGGGCAAGTTCCTGGCCTATCTGTCGCAACCCGAAGTGGCCGCCGCCAGCCACCAGCGCACCGGCTACCTGCCGGTGACCAAGGCCGCCTACGAGCTGACCGAAAAGAGCGGCTTCTACAAGAAGAACCCAGGCGCCGAGGTGGCGGTGGAGCAGATGATCAAGAAGACCACCGACAAGTCGCGCGGCATCCGCATCGGCAACTTCCTGCAGGTGCGCACCATCGCCGACGAGGAAACCGAGAACATCTGGTCCGGCAAGAAGACGCCCAAGGAGGCGCTGGACGCCATCGTCAAGCGCGGCAACGAGCAGCTGGAGCGCTTCCAAAAGGCCAACGGCGGCTGATGCGCAGCAGGCGGGCGGCCAGCCCGGGTTTTCAAGCCAAATCCGGCCTTGGCCCCCGCCGATCATGCCCAATAAGCTATCGTTTTCATAGTTTCCGGCGCACTCCTCGGGTCCCGCTCGGTTCACGCTACCATCGCTGCCCATGGAAAAACGCGTTCGCTTCAAGTCGGCCTGGCTGCCCTGGCTGCTGGTGGCCCCGCAGATGGCGATCGTGCTGGTGTTCTTCTTCTGGCCCGCGGGGCAGACCCTGTACCAGAGCGTGCTGCAGGAAGACGCCTTCGGCGCCTCCAGCCAGTTCGTCGGCTGGGCCAACTTCGAGCAGCTGTGGAACGACCCCAGCTACCTGGCGTCGGCACGCACCACCGCCGTGTTCTCCATCCTGGTGGCGGTGTTCGGCATCTGCATCGCGCTGCTGCTGGCGGTGATGGCCAACCGCGTGGTGCGCGGCGCCCTGGTGTACCGCACCCTGCTGATCTGGCCCTACGCCGTGGCGCCCGTGGTGGCCGGCCTGCTGTGGCTGATGATGTTCGCCTCGCCCTGGGGCGTGATCTCGCACCTGCTGCAGGCGCTGGGCTACGACTGGAACCACCTGCTGAACAGCCGCGACGCGATGACGCTGATCGTGATCGCCGCGGTGTGGAAGCAGATTTCCTACAACTTCCTGTTCTTCCTGGCCGGCCTGCAGTCGGTGCCCTCCTCGGTGCTCGAGGCCGCCACCATCGACGGCGCCACGCCCTGGCGGCGCTTCTGGACCATCGTGTTCCCGCTGCTCTCGCCCACCACCTTCTTCCTGCTGGTGATGAACGTGATCTACGCCTTCTTCGACACCTTCGCCATCGTCGACGCCGCCACGCACGGCGGCCCGGGCAAGGACACCGCCATCCTGGTCTACCGCGTGTACTACGACGGCTTCAAGGCGCTGGACATGGGCGGCTCGGCCGCGCAGTCGGCGGTGCTGATGGCGGTGGTGATCCTGCTCACCGTCTTTCAGTTCCGCTTCGTCGAGAAAAAGGTCCAGTACTGATCATGATGGTTGAACGCCGCCCCGTGCTGGACTTCGTCTCCCACGCCGTGCTCATCCTGGGCGTGGCGGTGGTGGCGTTTCCGGTGTTCATCGCCATCGTCATGTCCACCCAGACGGCCGACCAGATCGCCGGCAGCAACCCGCTGTCGCTGGTGCCGGGCGGCAACATCGTCGAGAGCTACCGCCTGGCCCTGATGGGCGGCAAGACCCACAGCGGCTCCACCATTGCGGCCGGCTGGCCCATGCTGTGGGTGAGCTTCGTGGTGGCCATGGTGATCGCGCTGGGCAAGATCGCCATTTCCATCATCTCGGCCTTTGCCATCGTCTACTTCCGCTTTCCCTTCCGCGGCCTGGTGTTCTGGACCATCTTCATCACCCTGATGCTGCCGGTGGAGGTGCGCATCGGCCCGACCTACCAGGTGGTGGCCGACCTGCGCCTGATCAACACCTACGCTGGCCTGACGGTGCCGCTGATCGCCTCGGCCACCGCCACCTTCCTGTTCCGCCAATTTTTCCTGACGGTGCCCGACGAGCTGGCCGAGGCCGCGCGCATCGACGGCGCCGGGCCGATGCGCTTTTTCAAGGATATCCTGCTGCCGCTGTCCAAGACCAGCATGGCCGCCCTGTTCGTGATCCAGTTCATCTACGGCTGGAACCAGTACCTGTGGCCCCTGATCGCGACCACCAGCGAGGACATGTACCCCATCGTGCTGGGCATCAAGCGGGCCATCTTCGGCGAGATCTACGTCGAGTGGAACGTGGTGATGGCCACCGCCATCCTGGCCATGCTGCCACCGGCGGTGGTGGTGATCCTGATGCAGAAGTGGTTCGTCAAGGGCCTGGTGGATACCGAGAAATAAACCGTCAAGACATGGCCGCCATCCAATTCAACAACGTCATCAAGCGCTACGGCAGCGGCCCCAAGGCCAACCAGGTCATCCACGGCGTGACCGCCCACGTCGACGACGGCGAGTTCGTCGTCATCGTCGGCCCCTCGGGCTGCGGCAAGTCCACCCTGCTGCGCATGGTGGCGGGGCTGGAGGAGATCACCGAAGGCGAGATCTCGATCGGCGAGCGCGTGGTCAACGACCTGGAGCCGTCCGAGCGCGACATCGCCATGGTGTTCCAGAACTACGCGCTGTACCCGCACATGAGCGTGTTCGACAACATGGCCTATGGGCTGAAGATCAAGAAGGTGCCCGCCAGCGACATCCGTGCCCGGGTGGACAAGGCCGCCGGCATCCTGGAGCTGGGCGGCCTGCTGCAACGCAAGCCGCGCGAACTGTCGGGCGGCCAGCGCCAGCGCGTGGCCATGGGGCGCGCCATCGTGCGCCAGCCGCAGGTTTTCCTGTTCGACGAGCCGCTGTCCAACCTGGACGCCAAGCTGCGCGCGCAGACCCGGCTGGAGATCGAGAAGCTGCACCGCGAGCTGGGCATCACGTCCCTCTTCGTCACCCACGACCAGGTCGAGGCCATGACCCTGGCCCAGCGCATGATCGTGATGAACGCCGGCCGCATGGAGCAGTTCGGCACGCCCGACGAGGTCTACCACCGCCCGGCCAGCACCTTCGTGGCCGGCTTCATCGGCGCGCCGCCCATGAACCTGCTGACCGGCATCGAAGGCGTGCGCGAAGGCGTGCTGCTGGGCATCCGCCCCGAGCACCTGCGCGTGGCCGACTCCGGCGGCTGGCAATTGCACGTGCAGACCGTGGAGATGCTGGGCGCCGAGCGCCTGATCTACGGCCACCTGAACGGCCCGCAAGGCCCCTGGACCATTTTGCGCATGAACGAAACCGAGGCGCCGCCGGCGCCCGGCCAGCAGTTGCACGTGCTGCCGCTGGAAGACCGCATCCACGGCTTCGATGCCGCCACGGGCCTGCGCATCGAAGCCTGAGGGGAGGTTCAGCGTTCAGCGTTTGGCGTTGAGCGTTCCCGCCCACGCTCAACGCCAAACGCTGAACGCCCAACCTCCCATGACCCCCTGGCCCTACCCCTTCTGGATCGCCCACCGCGGCGCCGGCAAGCTGGCGCCCGAGAACACGCTGGCCGCCTTTCGCCACGGCGCGGCGCAGGGCTACCGCATGTTCGAGTGCGACGCCAAGCTGTCGGCCGACGGCGTGCTGTTTCTGCTGCACGACGACACGCTGGAGCGCACGACCAACGGCCAGGGCATCGCCGGCAAGCAGCCCTGGGGCGCGCTGGCCCAGCTGGACGCCGGCAGCTGGCATTCGCGCGCCTACGCCGGCGAGCCGCTGCCCACGCTGGAGCGCATCGCCCGCTTTTGCCTGCGCAACCGGTACCACCTGGACATCGAGATCAAGCCCACCCCGGGCCTGGAAGAGTCCACCGGCCAGGCCGTCGCCACCCTGGCCGCGCGCCTGTGGCAGGGCGCCGCCGTGCCGCCGCTGCTGACCTCCTTCAAGCCCGCATCGCTGGCCGGCGCCCGGCAGGCCGCGCCGCAACTGCCGCGCGGCCTGCTGCTGGACACGCTGTGGGACGGCTGGCTGGACACCGCCCGGCAGCTGGGCTGCGTGGCCATCGTCTGCAACCACGCGCTGTGGGACGCGGGCACCGTCGCCCAGGTCAAGGCCGCCGGCATGCGGGCCTTGAGCTACACCGTCAACGACGAATGGGCCGCCCAGCGCCTCATCGATCTGGGCACCGACGGCGTGGTGACCGACCGGGTGGACCTGTTCAGCCCGGCGGCGTCGCCCTGACCCGGGACAAGCTCAGCGCCGGCGCGTCAGCCAGGCCTGGCAGGCGGCACTGGCCAGCACCAGCGCGGCGTAGGTGGCCATGCGCCCGTCGTGCCCGCTCAAGACCAAGCCGCCCACCAAAACCGCCAGGCAAACCATGAAATTGATAGCTGCTTGGGCAGGCCAGGCAAGCGCCTTGGCCTTTTTGGGCCCCAAAAAACGGCTGGCCAGCACCATGGCCGGGGCCAACACCAGCGCCGGGGCGACAAAGCCGGCCACATGCCACGTGAAATCGAGCCAATCCATGGTTTTGATATGAGTCAAGCCCTGGCGAGGCTGCCGCACCTGAACCCGCATCAAATTTTATAATCGACCGCATGGCCGTCTGGGCATTGGGACTCAACCACAACACCGCGCCGCTCGATCTGCGCGGTCGTTTTGCGTTTGCACTCGACGCCATCGCGCCCGCACTCAAGGGCCTGCGCGAGCAGCACCTGCGCCACCCCGAGGCCGCCATCCTGTCCACCTGCAACCGCACCGAGGTGTATTGCGCGTCCGAGCAGGTGCAGACCGACCACACCCTGGGCTGGCTGGCGCAGGCCGGCCACGTGCCGGTCGACGCGCTGCGCCAGCACACCTACACCCTGCAGGGCGACGCCACCGCGCGCCACGCCTTTCGCGTCGCCAGCGGGCTGGACAGCATGGTGCTGGGCGAGCCGCAAATCCTGGGCCAACTGAAGGACGCCGTGCGCGCCGCCGAGGACGCCGGCGCCCTGGGCAGCACCCTCAGCCAGCTGTTTCAGCGCAGCTTTGCCGTCGCCAAGCAGGTGCGCAGCTCGACCGAGATCGGCGCCCACTCCATCAGCATGGCCGCCGCCGCCGTGCGCCTGGCGGGCAACCTGTTCGAGGACCTGGGCCGCACGCGCGTGCTGTTCGTCGGCGCCGGCGAAATGATCGAGCTGGCCGCCACCCACTTTGCCGCGCGCCAGCCGCTGTCCATCGCCATCGCCAACCGCACGCTCGAGCGCGGCGAAAAGCTGGCCAGCCGCTTTGGCGCCCAGGTCATGCGCCTGGCCGAGCTGCCCGAGCGCCTGCACGAGTTCGACATCGTCGTCAGCTGCACCGCCAGCCAACTGCCCATCCTCGGCCTGGGCGCCGTCGAGCGCACCCTCAAACGGCGCCGCCACCGCCCCATGTTCATGGTCGACCTGGCCGTGCCGCGCGACATCGAGCCCGAGATCAAGCAGCTGCCCGACGTCTACCTGTACACCGTCGACGACCTGGCCCAGGTGGTGCAAACCGGCCAGGCCAGCCGCCAGGCCGCCGTGGCGCAAGCCGAGGTCATCATCGACGCCGGCGTGCAAAGCTTCATGCACTGGCTGGACCAGCGCGACCCCGCCCGCGGCACGGTGCCCCTCATCCGCCAGCTCAACGCCCAGGCCGACCAATGGCGCGCGCTGGAACTGGCCCGCGCCCGCAAGCGCCTGGCCAAGGGCGAGGACGTCGAGGCCGTGCTGGAAGCCCTGTCGCGCGGGCTGACGCAAAAGATGCTGCACGGCGCCATGGCCGAGCTGCACGCCGCCGCGCCCGAGGCGCGCGACGACACGGCGCAGGCCATCGAGCGGTTGTTCTTGCGGGGTGACCGCTTGCCCAACCAGGGCAAGAACTAACAGGCGTCGGCGCCCTGGCCGCAAATACGGGTGCGGCCGATCTTGTCGAACACCACGCACCGATCTCGGCTGGTTACCGTGGACTTCAGCGGGATACCGCCATTGCCATACACACCGCCAACGTAGAGAAACCCGTCCGCGCCGTAGGCGAACTTCGTCTTGTTGGTGCAATTGCTGGAGGGGCTGGCGTTGATCCCCACCGAATCAGGCAGCGGCGTACCGGTGGCGATCAGTTCGTCGTCTGCGGCAACGTAACTGAAGTCTCCATTCTTGTCGATGTAGATGCGCCAGCCGCTGAGCCAATCCGAACCCGATGCGGGCTCCAGCACCACCCTGGCGTTGCGGCTGATGGCTGCACTGCGTGCGGTCATGCTCGCACCGATCAAGTCCGACGTGGCCCCCGCCAAGGCCTGGTTGGCCGCAAACTCACGCAGGGACGGCGCGGCCAGCGTGGCCAGGATGGCCACCATGGCCACCACGACCATCAGCTCGATCAGGGTGAACCCCTTTGAGCGCCGGCTCGAGCCGCGCGAAGAAAGTCGGTCTACCAGCATGCTTTCTCCGTCGTGGTGCGCGTACCGCCGATGGAGCAGCCACGCGCGCCGTTGCTGTCCACGTAGAGGTACTCAATACCCTTCGGGTCGCTGTACTTGGGTGTCGAGCGCGCCTCGATGCATTGAGCCACGGTCTGGCCCGTGTCGCAGATGACCGCCGAGATCGTGCATGCGCTGCTGGCCGCGTTGTCACCCGAGAAGTTCTTGACCTTGGCCGCCGCCGGCGGCGCGCTGGCCGCGATGTAGGTGTTGTACTGGCCGAAGTAGCGCTCTTCCTGCTGCATGGTCTGCAAGGCGCCCGAGCGACACTCCGAGCGCTTGCCCTTGGCAATCTGTTCGAGATAGGAGGGATAGGCGATGGCCGCCAAAATGGCCACGATCGCCACCGTGATCATCACCTCGATCAGCGTGAACCCGCGTGCTTGCTTGGTGTGCATCACAAAGTCCGATCAAAAGTTCTTGATCTCGCGCCAGCCCACCCGGCCCGCGGGGATCTTGGTTGCCACCATCGGGCCTTGCGCCACCGTCGGATCGTTGGCCCCACTTCCACCCACCGCGCTGACCGGCCTGGAATAGATCGTCAGGTCGCGCCGCCCGGTCGGCAGTCGGGTCGTGTAGGTATAGGCGTCGGTTGCCGAAAGGTCGAGCGCCACGATGCGTGGCCGGCTGAGCGGTCGCGACCGAAAGTCGCGCGTGCTGCGGCTGGTGCCATACAGGTTGTCAAACGTCATGATCGCGCCCGTGCCATTGGCCGAGCAGTCGGCTGGCGGCACGAAGGAATTGACCGCGGTGTAGCCGAAGCGCGTATCGGGCTCCACCACCACCCGTTCACCGGCAACGGGCAAATCCAGGTACCAGCCGCGGTACTTCGGCGCGGCCGTCGTCCCTCCGTTGCCAAAGACAAACGATGCGCTGCCATCGGTCACGCCCGTAGCCGTGAACTTGCGCTCCAGAAACTTGGAGCGACCCAGTTGGTAACTGGAGGCTCCACTGCCCAGGTCATCCCAAATGCCATAAACGCTGTTGCCTTCGGTGGTGGCTGCATCACCGGTTTCGATGTATTTGCCGGTACCAACAATCACCATGTAGCCATCGCTCAAGCCCGGTGCCACCTGCGGAATCGTGGTGATGGGCTGTGACTTGTTGTTCTTGTCCTTCAATATGGCCAGCGGCTTGGCAGATCCGCTCTTCTTGATTGCCTCGGCTGCCAAGGACGCAGTCAGGCCATTCAGGAAATCGAACTTCCAGAGATTGCCATAGGTGTCCCCGGCATAGAAGATCACGGCGTTGCCTTGGACATCGGTTGCGACACCAGGGTTGGTGAGCGCGGCCGCCTTGATGGTGCCTGCCGGCGCTGGCAATTTCATCTTGTAATAGTTGGTGTTCTCAGCCCAGGCTGCCGATGGCGATTTGTCCACACTCAGCAAAAACAGTGCCTGTGCGCCGTCGGTGCTGGCGTACCCGTCGGCCTTGTAGTTGTTGTAGCCACTGCTGACGGCCACGAACCACCGATAGGTCGGATCAGCCCCCGCGTCACCCGGGATCTTCATGCGCACCAGCTTGGGAGACCCGACGACGTTGCCCATGTCCGGATCATCCCGATCGGTGAACTCGAACAGGACATTGTCCTTGGAGAAGCTTGTCGGATCGGTCACGTTCAGCGCAAAAACACCCTGCGCACCCCCTCCCATGCCGGACACGAGAAGCGTCTTCCACTGCAGCTTCCCATCGCCATCCACCTGCTGCGCCTCGCTGACCAGCGGAATCGCGTCGACAAAGGGACGATAGGAATAGTCCGCCGCGGCCAGCAAGTGGGCCGACTCGGCCACGGCACGTGGCATGTAGGCAAACAGCTCCTTGCCGTCACTGGCCTGAAAGGCGTGCAGGAAGCCGTCGTTGGCCCCCACGTAAACCGTGGCTGTGCGCGTCTTCTGCGTGGCGGCAAACTGGGCAAAGCCGTCGCCCGTCACGTCACTGTCGACACCCTGCTTGTAAACCGGCCCGGAGTTGACGATAGCGCCGAGGATGGACGTTCTGGCGCGCAGGTAGCCGCCCGCCGTTCCCGCCTCCAGCGACCGGTCGCCACGCAGCCAGTTGATCGTGGCGTTCTGCATGTCCGAGTCGGAAATCGCCGCCGGTGCACCCGTGGGCTTGATGGCCAGGGACGCCAGCACGTCGGCGTCCAGCTTGGTTTTGTCGGCAACCGTCAGCACCTGCCCACCCTGATTAAGGGAGTCGCGCGAGTAGGTAAACAATTTGCGATCGGCCGGCTTGATCTGCGGATCGGTCACCGCGCCGGTGGCCGTCGAGCCATCGGTCAGGATCTTGCCCGCGTCCCACAGCGTCGAAGCGATGGTCAGATCGCCCGTCGACTGGCTGAACGTCATCTTGGCCTTCAGCAAGCGGCCGCTCCAGGTCTTCGAATCGAACTGGGGCACGAACATGGCGCCATCGGGCGAAGCCGTGCTGAAGTTGACCGAGCTCAATCCCATAACCGAGCTGGGCGTGATGCTGCCGCCAATCGAATTGAAGAAGCGCGACACGCCCTCCATCATCTTTTTGGCCTGGCTGGCAATCACATAGCCATCGGGTGTATTCGGCCCGCCGGCATATTCCCAGCGCGTGTTGTCCAGCGCGCCGGTCAGAATGTTGCGGAACGGTTGGCCGTCGAGTTGCTCATTCGCACCCAGTGCCCCAGTGGCCAGCGGGTCCAGACGATTCAGCTTGGAGCCGTCGGTGTTGTTGAACCACCCGTATTTGCCGGCCAGATAAAAACTGCTCTGGCGTGGCTTGATACCACGTGGATTGTCATCTTCGATGGATCCATTGCCACCTTCATCGACGTCGATCGTAAAGGTATTCACCCGAACGAGGCTTTTGCTTTTGCCCTCGGCATCGTTGTCGTTGCGGATGGCCTGCGTGTGTGCCCAGTAAGCCGCACCAGCCCAATAATAGGCAGAGTGACCGCCCGAACCCGTCCTCTTGCTGTTCAGGTTGTCATTGGACGCATTCGGATTCGGATTGCCGCTGGTCGGAACGCTGACCCCGAATGAATTGTTGTAGGTGGCATTCGCATTGGTTTCGAACTGAGATATGGTTTTCGTCCAATCAACCGCATTGAAGGTTCCACCCCCAAGCAAGGACTCAACCGCACGAGCCGGGTCTTGCGTATCCGTCGTGGTCGAACCCGCCCCGCCATGTCCAGGCAATTGCTTGTCATAGTGGGTGTTGACATCCCCAATCACCAACGTGTAATTTTTGCGTTGACAGGCATTGCCGATCGGGTCGCTCCAGGTGGTATAAACCGGAAAACCATCTTCCTTGCCTGAATAATTGCTGACTGCTGCCGGTGTCGGGCCCAGGCCCATGTAATAGCGAAGCGACTCGTAATACAATTCCCCCACCGGGTCAAGGCCTTTGTAATAACCCTTGGTTGGCCCGGTGGTTCCAAATCGATTCACGTAGTTGATGACACCACTGTAGGTAAATGACGTCGCATTTTTTGGGTTGTTGACAAAAACACCCGTCACTTGATCCCATTCTTTTTGGCTATTGGGGACCAAGACACCAGAACTGTTGGGCAGCGTCGGGCCTACATAGCCCATGGGCGCACGCAACACGCCGCCGTAACGGGTATCGGAATTGTCAGCGAGATAACCGAAGGCCGCCAAACGTGTACCATCGGATTTTTTCTGAATTTCACCAATGGGCTTGTAATTGCCGTTGGGATAACGCGTACACAAGTCGGTTCGGCTCTGCGCTTCTGTGTTGGTGCAAACCTGCACGCGTGCATACATCGGCAGGTAAACTGTCTTTTTATTGACAATTTGAGATGGGTTCAGTTCATAGTTTTTTGCAGGATTTCCACAATCCAAACCATTCCCCGTCGTCGTCCCGAACCAAATCCTGTCCAGGCAACTCCCGCCGTATACGTAGTTGCTGCCAGAAGCTGGCGTTCCATTGGGCATCACCTTGCCCAGCAACGACTTATTGATCTTGTGTACTGGAAAATAAGTCCCATCGTTGAGACCCCAGCCGTTATAAAGATACGCGCGCTCGAGCACCGTGGTGCCGGCCGTATCGAGCACCCGGTTGCCGCCCGTCAGGGCCAGGCGCAAAACGTCGATGGCGGAAGTGGCCACGTAGTTGAGCAGGTTGCCACTGTAGGCATTGGAGCAGTAACCACTGCTGTCGGTCGCCCCCGTCCGGTAAAAATATTCGCCCCCAAGCGCCGAGCCATCATTGGCATCCTTGTACAGGTAGCAACTGTTGATGTCCCAATACCCAATGTAGGGGTGATTCACCAGGTCGTGCACATATTCAGCATCGCGATAGGCGGCACCCACCGTCGGAAATTCGACCGACAGGGCCAGCGAGACGTTGGAAGGCTCCTCCTGCTTGGCGCTGGGCGTGGAGCCGAGGTCCACCGTGTTGGGCAAGGTGCTTTGCGAGGATGCGATGCGCAACCCCGCCGTCCCCGCAAGCAGGGTCAGGGTGACGAAGACCACCGAGCGCAGCCAGGTTCTGGAAATGCCCTTGCGACCGGGATTGGCTGGTTTGACTGTTTGATTCATGACGTCTCCTTCAGCTCCTGCACGTCTTTTCGAGCACTGGCTTGTAAATCTCACCTTCCAGCATCACCTTGGTATTGGGGTTGACGCCGTAGCCCAAGGCATAAACCTTGTAGGCCGCCTCGACCTCGAAGGTCTGCTTGTTACGCAGAATCTGCACCTTGGCCGGCGAGGACTGGACAATGATGTATTTGGGTGGCTTGGCCGGCGTGGGAGGTTTGACACTGGTTGAACCGTCACCGGTTGCAAATTGAGCACTGCGACCCGTGAATTCGCCGTATTTCACGTAGACACGCGTCGCGTCGTTGGTATCTTCCCAGTTGATCACTTCGTACATGGGTTTGGTGCTACCTATAACCTGCTCGCAAAAACCGCGCCGATCGGTGTTGGCGCTGCAGTTGGGCTCCGGATAGAACGCGACGTCCTTGTTGCCGAACTTGCAGCCACGGGCCTTGGAGTTCTGGGCCAGCGCCAGCGTGGCATCCATGATGTCGAGTTCGGCGTCGTTCAAGGCCAGCTCGGCCGCCTGAAACGCAACCTGGTGATCGCGGTCGTTGCGTGCGGCCTTGTCGCCCAGCAGGGTGCTGCGCGCAGCAAACAGGGCCGCCGTGATGGCGATGGTCATCATCAAGAGAACGAAAACCAGGGCCACACCACGCTGCGGTCGCTGGAGAGGGGTTTTTTTGGGCAGGCTCATGACAGGCATCACATCGAGTTGCGCAACATGAAAGTGGTCGTGTAGACCCGGCGCAGGCGTCCATCGTCGGGCGGCGTGAACTCCAGGCCATCGGCCGTCTGACCATCGCTGAAGTCCTTGCCCAGCGGATACAACTTGTCGCCCGAGGCGGCTTGCGCGCTGCCCGGCGGACCACGAACAATCAGCCCCACGCGCACGGCCTTGACGTAGGGCCAGTTGCCAGCGCCCACATCGGCGGCGCTGACCCAGCGGTCCGGCACGCCATCGCGCACGCAGGGCGACCCCTGGCAGTCCACGCCGTACATCACCTTGAAGACCTCGACGCCTCGCGCCATGGGATTGCTCAGACGCTTCCAGCCCGCCGGAGAGTCGGGCTGGTAATACTCCTCGGAGCAATAAAGCTCGGGCTCGTCCTTGTACGTCGCGACCCAGAAGATGCTCATGCCCAACTGGGTCTCGTCATCCGTAAGGGCCACGCTGTTGCCGCCACAGGTCTTCACGCTGCCGTTGCCGCGACCCTGCTGGCGCGCCTGGGCGGTGTCGCTCGCGCCATTGAACCGAATCGCCAGGCTGTCACTGCTGTTGACCCCACCGCTGCTGGCCTCGCCAACTTCACCCTGAGTGGAGGCAACTTTGGAGTCGTCAAACCCCAGGATCGGACACGGCTTGGTATCCGAGCTACCCACACACAGGTCGAACGGATTGGACAGCGTGCGCCGCGTCAGGCCGGCGTCGCTTTCCTCGGGCACGGCTCCGGGGTAGCCCGCGTCGTGGATGGCCTGGCCGATCAACTCGAACGCAAAGCGTGCGGTGTCGTCGAGGCTTTGCGAGGCGTCCACCGTACGTTTGCTGGACGAGTTGACCGAATACAGCGCCACGGTCGCCATGGTGACCATCAGCATGAGGACGATGGCGACCAGCAACTCGACCAAGGTCAAGCCGCGCTGCCTGCGGGGGGCGATCGACCGCACGGTCATGGCGTGGCTCCCGGCGGGGGCGTTCCTACGTAGTCGCGCAGGTTGCCCATCACCGAAACCGCAAACCGCGGCCGATCGGCGGTCATCCAATTCGTATCGACGCTGCTGCCCTTGGATCCAACGGGCGGCTTGCCCAGCCAGCCCATCTTGATCAGCACCGTCGCTCCGGCTTGATCGCACCCGCCCCATTCCAGCTCACCCGCTGCGTTGCGCGGCGTGGAATCACGGCACACCTCGGCGCGCCCCTCGGGCAGGGTGCCGGTGGACTTGACGCGCAGCGCCCAGTCGTCTCGCGCGGCGGTCAGGAGCGCGTCCGGGGTGCAATTTTTGTCGGCGCCGGTGCAGTTGTTGGCGACTCCAGTGGAGAAGGAATCGGTATCGACCATCAAGGTGTTGGTCGAGGTTGCCGTCGCCGACGAGGTCGAGGAAACGCCATCGGGAATCATCTGCATCAGCTCTCCGTATTCGCGCGCCATCGCCCCTGCCACGACCGAGTTGGAGGAGTACTGGGTGGATTGCATGGACGACAGCATCATCCCGACAGCCCCGAGCATTCCAAACGCGAAGATCACCAGGGCGACGAGAACCTCGACCAAGGTAAACCCACTCTGCAGACGAGATGAGCGCATGTTCATGACCGCAAGTCTGCAGACATCCGCCGTCCGGCGCGAGCGTGGCCCGACCAGCGGCTCGAAACGGGGGACGAACGGACTCGACCGAGAAACAATCGTTGCGCCCGGAACAACGACAATGGCGGCTTTCGCCGTTTGCATGAAGCCCTTCGTCCGCGACCAACTCCAGCGCTACGCCGACCGCCTGGGCGAGCTGGACTTTCTGCTCTCCCGCCCGGACGTCATGGCCGACATGACCCAGTTCATGGCCCTGTCGCGCGAGCACACCGAGGTGGCCGCCGTCGCCGGCCGCTGGGCGCGCTACCAGCAGCGTGAACGTGACCTGGGCGCGGCGCAGGACATGCTGGCCGACCCCGACATGGCCGAGCTGGCGCGCGAGGAGATCGCCGCCGCCCAGGCCGAGCTGGCCGAGCTGGACGCCGAGCTGCAGCGCATGCTGCTGCCCAAGGACCCCGACGACGCGCGCAACGCCTTCCTTGAAATCCGCGCCGGCACCGGCGGCGACGAGTCGGCGCTGTTCGCGGGCGACCTGGCGCGCATGTACACGCGCTACGCGCAGGGGCGCGGCTGGCGGGTGGAGCTGATGAGCGAGTCGCCGGCCGAGCTGGGGGGCTACAAGGAAGTGGTGTTGCGCATTGCGGGCGAGGGCGTGTACGGCACCCTGCGCTTCGAGTCGGGCGGGCACCGCGTGCAGCGCGTGCCGGTGACCGAGACGCAGGGCCGCATCCACACCAGCGCGGCCACGGTGGCGGTGATGCCCGAGCCGGACGAGGCGCAGGCCATCACGCTCAACCCGGCGGACCTGCGCATCGACACCTTTCGCGCCAGCGGCGCGGGCGGCCAGCACATCAACAAGACCGATTCGGCCGTGCGCGTGGTGCACCTGCCCACCGGCCTGGTGGCCGAGTGCCAGGACGGGCGCAGCCAGCACGCCAACAAGGCGCAGGCGCTGCGCGTGCTGCAGGCGCGCCTGCAGGACAAGGAGCGCGGCGAACGCGCCGCCAAGGAAGCCGCCACGCGCAAGGGCCTGATCGGCAGCGGCGACCGCAGCGACCGCATCCGCACCTACAACTTTCCGCAAGGGCGCGTGACCGACCACCGCATCAACCTCACGCTGTACAAGCTGGCGCTGGTGATGGAGGGCGATTTGCAGGACATCGTCGACGCGCTGCAGGCCGCGCACCAGGCCGAGCAGATGGCCGAGCTGGAGGGACAGGTGTGATGCAGATTTATAAGCAAAATCGGCCTGTAGCCTGGATCGATCAAGCGCAAGCAGCTATTTTGTTGATAGCATGACTGCCGAGATGCGCCACCGGCCGCTCTCCCCAAAGGGGCGAGGAAGCACGCTGGCCCAGGCGCTGGCGATGGCGCAACAGCAAGGCCTGCCCCGCATCGACGCGCAGATGCTGCTGCTGCACGTGCTGGGCCGCGCCACGCATGACCGCGCCTGGCTGATCGCGCACGACGGCGATGCGCTGGCCCCAGGCGCTGCCGCCCCATTCGGCGCCCTGTGCGCGCGCCGCCTGCGCGGCGAGCCGGTGGCCTACCTGACCGGCACCAAGGCCTTTCACGGCCTGACGCTGCACGTCGATGCCCGCGTGCTCGACCCGCGCGACGACACCGAGACGCTGGTGGATTGGGCGCTGGACCTGCTGCCGGCCGACCAGCCCGCGCGCGTGCTGGACCTGGGCACCGGCAGCGGCGCCATCGCCCTGGCGCTGGCCGCCGCCCGCCCGCGCGCCGACGTGTGGGCGGTGGACGCCAGCGCCGACGCGCTGGCCGTGGCCCGGGCCAACGGCCAGCGGCTGGGCCTGGCCGTGAACTGGCGCCACGGCGACTGGCTGGCGCCGGTGGCCGGCGAGCGCTTTGACCTGATCGTCAGCAACCCCCCCTACATCGCCGAAAGCGACCCGCACCTGGCCGCGCTGGCGCACGAGCCGCGCCAGGCCCTGGCCAGCGGCCCGGACGGCCTGCGCGACCTGCGCGCCCTCTGCGCCGCCGCCCCGGCCCAGCTGCGGCCCGGCGGCTGGCTGCTGCTGGAGCACGGCCACGACCAGGCCGCCGCCGTGCGCGCGCTGCTGCAGCAGGCCGGCCTGGGCCAGGTGCAGTCGCGGCGCGACCTGGCCGGCATCGAGCGCTGCTCGGGCGGCCAGCGGCCCGCTTGACAGTGGCCGACCCATTGGTTGGACAATGCGCTCCATGCCACATGCCGCCAAGCTCCGCCTCGCCCCCACGTCCCTGGCCCTCGCCGCCTGCGCCCTGCTGGCCGCCTGCAGCGGCGGCACGCCCTGGGGCGCCACGCCGCAAAACCTGCCGGTGACCCTGCCCGACCTGAGCCGCGCCGGCCAGGTGGTGGACGGCGCCTCGGGCTCCACCGCCGGCGCGCTGCGCGTGGCCGAGCGCGTGCACCAGGCGCTGGAGGCCGACCCGCAACTGGCGGGCCAGGGCCTGAGCGTGGAAGGCCTGGAAGGCGGCCTGATCGTGCTGGGCGG
Source organism: Burkholderiaceae bacterium (assembly GCA_024235995.1). Classification (NCBI taxonomy): domain Bacteria; kingdom Pseudomonadati; phylum Pseudomonadota; class Betaproteobacteria; order Burkholderiales; family Burkholderiaceae; species Burkholderiaceae bacterium. The sequence goes on along the minus strand of JACKLI010000002.1, from coordinate 51,964 downwards.
CCCCGTGCGCGGCACGGGCGACCGCCAGCGCGCCATCGACACGGCGCGCCGCGTGCCCGGCGTCAGCCAGGTGGTCGACCGCATGCGCACGCCCTGACGGGGTACGCCGGCATTTCTGGGATGATGGGCGGCGTTTCATCCAAGGAGATTTTCATGACCCACCCCACCCCATGGTTGCGCGGCCTGGCCGCTGGCGGCGCCCTGGCCACCCTCGCCATCGCCGCCGGCTGCGCCGGGGGTACCTACGACGCCGCCGGAGGCTCCTTGTACAACCGCGACACCCAACGCCAGATGCAGAACCAGGACCTCGCCGACCGCGTGCGCGCCGCGCTGCGCTCCGACCCGCGCGTGGGTGCCGAGGGCCTGCAGGTGCAGGCCCTGGGCGAGGGCAAGGTCCAGATCAGCGGCACGCCCGCCAATGGCCTGCTGGGGCGCGAGCTGGCCATGCGCCTGGCGCGCAGCGTGCCGGGCGTGACGGCGGTGTTCAACAACATGACGATGAATTGACACCCACCCCCGTTGCTCCACTCGCTGCGCGATGTTTCGGCATCCCCCCTCGAGGGGACATCGCCAGTGACCGGGGAGACCCCGGCCACGGCGATCGCTGGCATGGCCTGCTCCGCGGCCGTTCGGCTCTTTGAGTTTCAGTCGCTCGTCGCGGCGCGCGCATAGCGCGTGGTCGCCAGGCCCTGCAGGCCGAACTGCGCCAGCAACGCGTGCAGCCGCTCGGCGGCGCTGCGCTTTTTGTGGCCGGTGTGGCGGGCGATGATCAGCTCGTTCTTCAGGCTGTGCTCCCAGCCCACCAGCTCGGTCACGGTCACGCTGTAGCCCTGCGATTCCAGGTACAGGCAGCGCAGCACGTTGGTCAGTTGGCTGCCCAGCTCGCGCGTATGCAGCGGGTGGCGCCACAGCTCGGCCAACGGCGTGCGCGACAGCTGCAGGGCCTTGTTCTGGCGCAGGCAGGCGGCCAGTTCGGCCTGGCAGCAGGGCACCAGCACCATGGCCTGCGCCTGCTTGGCCAGGCCGAAGGCGATGGCGTCGTCGGTGGCGCTGTCGCAGGCGTGCAGCGCCGTCACCAGGTCGAAGCGCTCGGGCAGATCGCCCTGCTGCGCCGCGTCGGCCGCCGCGATGTTGAGAAAGCGCATGCGCTCGAAGCCCAGGCGCCGAGCCAGCGCGCGCGAGCGTTCCACCAGCTCGGCACGCGTCTCGATGCCGTAGAGGGTGCCGCTGCCGTGGGGCTTGAACCACAGGTCGTACAGGATGAAGCCCAGGTAGGACTTGCCCGCGCCGTGGTCGGCCAGCGTCAGCTCGGCGCCGTGCGGGGCCAGCTCGTCCAGGATGGGCTCGATGAAGTGCACCAGGTGCTCGACCTGCTTGAGCTTGCGCCGCGAGTCCTGGTTGAGCCGCCCGTCGCGGGTGAGGATGTGCAGCTCCTTCAGCAGCTCCACCGACTGGCCCGGGCGCAATTCGGCCAGCACCGGGTTTTCGGATTGATTGGGGCCGCTGGCCCGCACCGGATGTGCCCGATCAGCTCTTTTTTTGGGAGCAACCGGGTTCATGTTTCGGACGGCCCCACGTCCAGCGCGGCCCAGCCCTCGGGCCCCAGCTTTTCCAGCGTGGCCATGTTGGCCTCGTAGATCGCCTCGGCCTCGGGAAAGGCCTCCACCGCGCGGTCCACGCTGGCCTCGCGCAGCAGGTGCAGCGTGGGGTACGGCGAGCGGTTGGTGGCGTTGGTGATGTCGCCCTCCTCGGTGCCGGCAAACTGAAAGCGCGGGTGAAAGGGCGCGATCTGCAGCACGCCGGCCAGGCCCAGCTCGTCCAGCAGCGCCTCGGCGTCATCCAGCACGTCGTTGAAGTCCAGGAAGTCGGCCAGCTGGTCGGGCACGATCAGCAGCGTGGTCTCACGCTCGTTGGGATCGGCGGCGGCCAGGGCCTGCAGTTCGGTGCGCAAGGCGGCCAGCAGCTCGCGGCGCCCGCCGCCGCTGCACACGGCGTAGTGGACCTGGCCCTTGACGTGGGGCGCCTTGGCGAAGGGACACAGGTTCAGGCCGATGACGGCACGCTCCAGCCAGCGGCGGGTGTCGGCAATGGCGGTTTCGGGGGTGATGGTGGGCATGGCCGAATTACACCACCGCCGTGGCTCAACGACGCACGCCGTAGCGCTGCAGCGCCCACGCCAGCACCAGGCCGACGGCGCCGTACGTGCCGGTCACGGCCCAGGTCCAGTCCCAGCCGCCCACGCGGCTGGCCACCCAGGCGACCACCGGCGGGCCGCTCATCTGGCCGATGGCCGACCACTGCTGGATCCAGCCCACGGTGGTGGCGATGTGGCCCTCGCCCGGCGCCACGCGCGGCGCCAGGGCAAACAGGGCGCCCGGGATCAGGCCGCCCACGGTGGAAAACAGCAGCGCCCCGCCGTAGCGCAGCACCGGCGCATCGACGGTGGCGCTGCCGAAGGCCAGCCACGCGCCCACGGCCATGGCGGCAAAGCCCGACCACAGCACGGTGCGAGCGTTGACCCCCCGGTGCAGCAGGCGCCCGGCGCCGATGTTGCCCACCATGTTGACGGCCGCCACGGTGGCCGTCAGCACCGCGCCCAGCGCCCCGCCCCAGCCCGACTGCTGGTACAGCGTGGGCAGAAAGCCGATGACGGCCAGCCACTGCGCCGCGTACACCGCAAAGCACAGCGCCGCCAGCCAGGGCCCCGGCGCGCGCAGCGTGGTGGCCAGACGGCGGTGCCAGGGCTCGGCGGCCGGCACGTCGCCGGCCCGCGCCGGCGCGCGCACGTCGCGCGGCACGGCCTGCGGCAGCCAGACCAGCATGGCGGCGGTGCACAGCGCCGTCAGCACCCACCAGCCGCGCCAGCCCAGCACGCCGATCAGCAGCGGCCCGGCCAGCAGGGCCAGCGCGGTGCCGAAGGGCATGTAGGTGCTCCACACGCCCAGCATGCGCGTCAGCCGCCCCGGCGCCACGGCGCGCCGCAGCAGGCTGGGCGCGGGCACGGTGGTCAGCAGAAAGCCCACGCCCTCGATGGCGCGCAGCAGCAGCAGGTCGGTGGCGTCGCGTGCGGCGGCGCCGGCCAGGCCGGCGGCGGTCAGCAGCGCCAGGCCGGTGAGCATGCAGCGGCGCAGGCCCACGCCGTCGGCCAGCAGGCCGGCCACCAGGCCCAGCAGCACGGCGCCCAGCTGCACCAGCGACAGCAGAAAGCCCGCCTGCACCAGGCCGATGCCCATGGCCTGCTGCAGCGCGGGCACGGCCGGCGGCAGCTTGCCCACGTGCAGGGCGGCGGCCACGCCGGCCAGCACGATGACCCAGGGCGCCCGGGCGCTGAAGCCGTTGGCCGTCACTGGACGACCCTCCGCGCTGCGCGCTGCGGGATTCGCGCTTGGGAGCGGCCCCGCGCGCTCATGCAAACAGCCTTTGCCCGGTCAGGCGCTCGTGCTCGCGCAGGGCGAAGCGGTCGGTCATGCCGGCGATGTAGTCGGCCACGGCGCGCGGGCGGTCGGCGCCGTCGGCAAACTCGGGCGGCAGCTCGCCGGGCGTGGCCAGGTAGGTGGCGAACAGATCGCGCACCACCTGCTGGCCGCGTGTGGTGGTGTCCAGCACCTGCGGGTGGCGGTAGAGGTTGGCGAACAGAAAGCGCTTGAGCGTGGTGGACTGCGCGCGCATGGCCACGTCAAAACACACCAGCGGCGCCTGGCCGCGCGCGGCGTCGGCGTCCGCCGGCGCGGCGGCCTCGATGGCGGCGCGCGTGGCGGCGATCACGTCGTAGACCTGGGCCGAGAGCATGCGGCGGATCGACTCGTACAGCAGGCGCCGGCCCATGGCCGGCTCGGTCAGGCGCGGGTGCTCGTGCAGCGCCGCGGCCTGATGCTGCGCGAACAGCGGCACCGCGGCCAGTTGGTCGAGCGTGAGCAGGCCCGAGCGCACGCCGTCGTCGATGTCGTGCGCGTTGTAGGCGATCTCGTCGGCCAGGTTGGCCAGCTGCGCCTCCAGGCTGGGCTGGGTATGGTCGAGAAAGCGGCGCCCTATGCCGCCGGGCTCGCGCGCCTCGATGCGCTGCGCGTGGGCCAGCGAGCAGTGCTTGAGGATACCCTCGCGCGTCTCGAAGGTGAGGTTCAGCCCATCGTGCTCGGGGTAGCGGTGCTCCAGCGTGTCGACCACGCGCAGGCTTTGCAGGTTGTGCTCGAAGCCGCCGTGCTCGGCCATGCACTCGCCCAGCGCGTCCTGCCCGGCGTGGCCGAAGGGCGTGTGGCCCAGGTCGTGCGCCAGGGCGATGGCCTCGACCAGGTCCTCGTGCAGACCCAAAGCGCGGGCAATGTCGCGCGCCAGCTGTGCCACCTCCAGCGAGTGCGTCAGGCGCGTGCGGAACAAATCGCCCTCGTGGTTGAGGAACACCTGCGTCTTGTAGACCAGGCGGCGAAACGCGCTGGAGTGCACGATGCGGTCGCGGTCGCGCTGAAAGGCGTTGCGCGTGGGCGCGGGCGTGACCGGGTGCCGCCGGCCGCGCGATCGGGCAGGGTCGCTGGCGTAGGGAGCCAGAGCGCCGGGTTCATGAATCAAATGGGCCTCCAGCCGGCATCCATTCAGCCCAAATAGCTATCATATTGATAGTTACCCAGCGCAACACCGGTCGATCACCTGGCGCACCAGCGCATCGGGCGCGGCGCGCACGGCGGCGCGGCCCGGGCCATCGATGACGACGAAGCGGATCTCGCCGCCCTCGGCCTTCTTGTCCACGCGCATCAGCTGCAGGTAGCGGCCAGCGTTGTCCTGCGCGTCGATCACGGCGCCGCGCACCGGCAGGCCGGCGCGCTCGATCAGCGTGCGCAGGCGCCGCACGAAGGCGGCGTCGACCAGGCCCAGCTCGCGCGAGAGCTCGGCCGCCATCACCATGCCGGCGGCCACGCCCTCGCCGTGCAGCCAGGCGCCGTAACCCATGCCCGCCTCGATGGCATGGCCGAAGGTGTGGCCAAAGTTGAGGATGGCGCGCAGGCCGGCCTCGCGCTCGTCCTGCCCCACCACCTCGGCCTTGATCTCGCAGCTGCGCTGCACGGCGTGCGCCAGCGCGTCGGCGTCCAGCGCGCGCAGGGCGTCGATGTGCGATTCGATCCAGTCGAAGAAGGCCATGTCGGCGATCGGGCCGTACTTGATGACCTCGGCCAGGCCGGCCGACAGCTCGCGCGCCGGCAGCGTGCGCAGCGCATCCAGGTCGCACACCACCAGGCGCGGCTGGTGGAAAGCGCCGATCATGTTCTTGCCCAGCGGGTGGTTGATGGCGGTCTTGCCGCCCACCGACGAATCGACCTGCGCCAGCAGCGTGGTGGGCACCTGCACGAAGGGCACGCCGCGCATGTAGCAGGCGGCGGCAAAGCCGGTCATGTCGCCCACCACGCCGCCGCCCAGCGCGTACAGCACGGTCTTGCGGTCGGCGCCGTGGGTCAGCAGCGCATCGAAGATCCGGTTGAGTGTGGCCCAGTCCTTGTGCTGCTCGCCGTCGGGCAGCGCCAGTTGGTGCACCTGGCGATGGCGCCCGGCCAGGGCCTGCGCCAGGGCTTGGGCGTAGAGCGGCGCGACGGTCTGGTTGCTGACGATGAGCGCGTCGCTGCCCTTGGGTGCCGCCGCATAGGATGCCGCCTCGCCCAGCAGGCCGGCGCCGATCAGGATGGGGTAGCTGCGCTCGCCCAGCGCGATGGCGACTTGCCGCGGGGCCGAGAGGTCTTGCGTTGCTTGCATAGGGCACTCAGTTTAGACGGTGCCACGCCTGAGGCACCCGCTCAGGGCGCCGCGCCGCCCGGCGGCATCAGCTCCAGCTGCATCATGATGCGTCCCACCAGCATCGACATCGACGAGCCGTGGGTGTCCAGCACGAAGTGCGCGCACTGGCGGTACAGAGGGTCGCGCTCGGCATACAGCGCGCGCAGGCGCGCCAGCGGGTCGTCCACCTGCAGCAGGGGCCGCTTGGTGTCGTGCCGCAGGCGCCGAAACAGCGTCTCGGGCGAGCTGCGCAGGTAGATCACGGTGCCGCGCTCGTGCAGGTGCTGGCGGTTGAGCGGCCGCAGCACCGCGCCGCCGCCCGTGGCCAGCACGCCCGGCGGGCCCTGCGTCAGCTCGTCGATCACCGCCTGCTCGACGTCGCGAAACGCCGCCTCACCCTCGCGGTCGAAGTAGTCGCGGATCAGGCAACCCAGGCGCTGCTCGATCACCGTGTCGGAATCGGCAAACGGCAGTTGCATGCGGCGCGCCAGCGAGCGCCCCACGGTGGACTTGCCGCTGCCGGGCATGCCGATGAGAACTATCATAAAAAAAGCCCCGGTCAACCGGGGCAGGATGATAAGCGGTGGGCCCGACTCCCGGCCCACCTCTCTACGCTATGGACACACTCCCAGCGACACGGTTCGACTCACGGTTGCCGAGTCTCGTGTCGCCGTGACCACGAAGTTGTACGTGGTGCAGGCTGCAACAGTGGGTGCTGTTCCGGTAAGCGCGCCACTCACGGCTCCACCTGTCAGTCCGCCAGGCAAGTTCGTGTATGTCCACACCAAGGGTTTGGATGTGTCACCGCCGCTTGCAGAAAAAATGTACGCGTAGCTCGTATTGGACGTCGCACCAGGCAGCGCGCAGGGAACGTTCACATCGCTGCCGCAACCGCTCAAATTGATGGACAGCGGAGCCGGCACCGGGGCGGGCGGCGGCGGCGGTGCCGGCGGCGTGGGAGCGGCCGCGACGGCGATCGAGATGTTCGCGGTCTGCGACGTGCCCGCGCTGTCGGTCACGCGGATGGCCACCGAAACCGTGCCCGGTGGGTCCATGCTGGGCGTACCACTGATCAAGCCGGAGCTGCTCAGCGTCAGACCCGACGGCATGCGCCCCAGCGCCTGCCAGGTGTAAGGTGCCACGCCGCCCGTGACGCTGAGCACGTAGCTGTACGGCACGTCGTTGGTGGCGCCGGGCGGCGTGATGTCGGCGAAGGCGAGCGGATCGGCGTTGACCACGGGCGCGCCCTGCGTCGCCGTGACCACCACCAGGCTGGTGATGGGGTCCTGGATGCCGTTGCTGACGTCGTTGTCCAGTCGATCGGTCACCAGTTCGAGCAGGATCGGGCCCTCCTGCGAGCCGCTGGACAGCGAGAACAGGCCAACACCGCCCGTGGTTTGCAGTTGCAGCACGCTGCCCTGCTTGCCATTGGCCAGCAGGCGCGCGCCCTGGGCCGCGGGAGTCACCGAGCGGATGCTGACCTGGAGGTTGGCGTGGCCGCTGCCAGGAACGGGCTGGTTGGCATCGTCCCAGATGTAGGCGTTGACCGCCGTGCTGGTGCGCGCGTTGTAGAGGTTGCCCTGCACACCCAGCGTCGGGTAAGTGGCGATGGCCACCACGCTGGCGGCCTTGCCGGAACCCGCGCCGCCGCCCACCGTGATGTTGACGCTGGTGCTGACTTCGCGGTTGGCGCGCGGATCATGCACCGAGCAGGTGATGGTGGCCACACCGGCCTGGTCGCTGGCGTGGAAGTGGAAGGAAGCGCCGCCGGCGTTGGAAGGCAGCGTGATGCTGCGATAGGCGTTGGGAACCTTGATCGTCCCGCCATTGCCGTCGGGAACGTCGTGTTCGTGTTCCGAATTGCCGTCCAGGTAATACAGGGGCCCCGAGGGAAGGCCGTAGGCCGTGTTGCAGGCGAAGATGTCGGTGCCGCCCGGAATCGGTGCGTCACCCTTCTTGGCGTTGACGTAGAGCGTGGTGGTGAAGGGATGTTGCGGGCCGATGCCGACCGGATAGCCGGCGGTGTTCAACGGCAGGCTGGTCTGCTCGGCCACCAGGGTGATCGAATAGGACTCGGGCGTATCCCCGGGGCTGCCGCCCCCGCCACCACACCCGGCCAGCAGCGCGGCAGCGGCCAGGCCCACGATTCCAATCAACTTTCGCATAGGGTCAACTCGGTTAGGACAACAAATCGATGAACGGAGCCTGCGGGCCGGGTGGTCAGCGCACCGCGCCGCGGTCTGAAATCATCTTCGGCGTGATGAACACCAGCATTTCCTGCTTCTGGGCCTGGCGCGTGCGCTGCTTGAACAGGTTGCCCAGCACGGGCACGTCGCCCAGCAAGGGCACCTTGTTTTCCTGGTCGGTCTCGGTCAGCTCGAAGATGCCGCCGATCACCACGGTGCCGCCGTTCTCGACCAGCACCTGGGTCTTGACGCGCTTGGTGTTGATGGACATGGCGCCTTCAACCACGCCGCCGGGGCTGTCCTTGTTGACATCCAGATCGAGGATGATGTTGCCCTCGGGCGTGATCTGCGGCGTGACCTCGAGCTTGAGCACAGCCTTGCGGAAGGCCACCGCCGTGGCGCCGCTGCTGGTGGCCTGCTGGTAGGCAAACTCGGTGCCCTGCTCAATCAGCGCCTTGGTCTGGTCGGCCGTGACCACGCGCGGGCTGGAAACGATCTTGCCCTTGCCGTCGGCCTCCAGCGCGGACAGCTCCAGGTTGAGGAAGCGGTTGGCGGCCGAACTGAACAGCGAGATGGCGAAGCTGGCCGGCGAGGCACCTGCCAGGCCCAGCGCGGGCAGGCTCAGAAACTGCGAGGTGGTCGAGGTGAGGCCGCCCGCGTCGGTCTGGCCGGTGGTCGAGGTGATGGCGTTGTAGTTGCCGCCAAAGGCCAGACGGTTGCTGCCCACGGCGTAGCCCGGGTCGCCGCCGCGCACGCCGCGCAGGTCAGCGCCGCCCAGCTTGACGCCCAAGGACTTGCCGAAGGTGTCGGTGGCCTCGACGATGCGCGCCTCGATCAGCACCTGGCGCACCGGCACGTCCAGCTTGGTGATCATATCCTGAATCTGCTCCAGGCGCGAGGGGATGTCAGAGATGAACAGCTGGTTGGTGCGCGGTTCGGCGATGACGCTGCCACGCGAGCTGAGCAGGCTGCCCGAGTTGGCGGCGCCGCCGCCGCCACCGCCGGAGCCGGAGGACGAGATCAACTGCTGCTTGATGTCCTCAGCCTTGGTGTAGTTGAGCTGGAAAGACTGGGTGCGCAGCGGCTCCAGGTTGCGGATGGCGGCCTGGGCTTCCAGGTCGGCCTTTTCCTTGGCGGCCATTTCATCTTTGGGCGCGATCTGCAGCACATTGCCCACGCGCTTCATGCCCAGGTTCTTGGCCTGCAGGATGATGTCCAGCGCCTGGTCCCAGGGCACGTCCTTCAGGCGCAGTGTCAGGTTGCCCTGGACCGAGTCGGAGGTGACGATGTTGAAGTTGGTGAAGTCGGCGATCACCTGCAGCAGCGAGCGCACGTCGATGTCCTGGAAGTTCAACGACAGCTTCTCGCCGCGGTAGCCCTGCCCCTGGGTCAGCTTGTCGGGGTTGGACTTTTGCTGGCGCACCTCGACCACCAGCTGCTTGTCGCTCTGGTAGGCGCTGTGCTCCCATGCGCCCTTGGGCTCGATCACCATGCGCACGCGGTCGCCCGACTGCACGGTGGTGATGGTTTGCACGGGGGTGCCGAAGTCGGACACGTCGAGCTTGCGGCGCAGGCCTTCGGGCAGGCTGGTCTTCAGGAACTCGACCACCAGCTTTTGCCCCTGCTGCTTGATGTCCACGCCCACCTGGTCGCTGGGCAGGTCGACCACCACGCGCCCGGCGTTGTCGGTGCTGCGGCGAAAGTCGATGCCTTGCAGCGGCTGCTCGGTGTCGACGTGGCTTTCGGCAAACGCGCTGGTGGCGGGCGCCGGCGTGGCACTGGCGGCCACGGTCCCCAGCGTGACCAGCACCGCGCGGCCCTGCAACTCGGTCTGGTAGGTGGTGGGCTGCTTGAGGTTGAGCACCACGCGGGTACGGTTGCTGCCCTGCGCCACGTTGGCGCCGCGCAGATTGCCCTGGTCGATGGCGATGTTGCTGTGCGCCAGGCCGCTGACGACACCGGGGAAGTCGAGCGCGATGCGCGCCGGCGACTGCACCGCAAAACCAGCGGGCGGCGCGATCAGGGCTTCGTTCAGTTCGATGCGGACGACTTCGGCGCCGCCCTGAATCGAGCTCGTGATCGACTCGATCCGCGCCTGGGCCATGGCCATCGTGGTGGCCCCGAAGGCCATCAAGCCCAGCGCAGCCACGCGCACCTGCCGGCCGTTCGGCATCCACTTGCTCATCGTTTTTTCTCCTGCAACTGCAACTGGGCGTTGCGCTCGATCCATTCGCCGGCAGCGTCCTGCACAATTTCCCGCAAACCCACGTCGCTTTCGCTGATCTGGGTTACCCGCCCGTAGTTTTGACCCAGGTAGTCGCCCACCTTGACCTGGTAGAGCAGCTTGTCGACCCGCACCAACGCCACCCGCTTGCCGCCGCGGTCGAGGCTGCCCACCATGGACATGGCGTCCAGCGGAAAAGCCTCGAGCGGCTCCTTGCGCCGATTGAGCTCGGGCGCGATCAGCGAGTCGCCCGAGCCCTTGACGCCGGACTCGCGCCGCAGCGCCTGCGTCAGGCGTTCGTGGCCGAAAGGATCAGCCGCCGCGGACTCGGTGTAGTCCTGCGGCACGTATTTCTTGGGCTCGGCCAGGGGCGTGACCTTGGGCACCATCTGGTGCCTTTGCTCGGCCATCCACTGCCGCAAGTCCTCCTGCGCCGGCTCGCAGCCGCCCAGCAGGGCGGCCACGCCACAGGCCAGGACCCACCATCCAGCGCGCGCCATCATTTCTTGGCTCCCGGCTTGGCTGCAGCCTTTTGCTGCGCCGCAATCTCTTCGGGGTCAAGGTAGCGGAAGGTCTTGGCCGTGGCCTCCAGCACCAGCATGCCGGACTTGTCCTTGTCGCCGCTGGGCACCACCGACAGGTTGTTGAGCGTGACGATGCGTGACAGATGGGCAATGTCGGAGCTGAAAGCGCCGATGTCGTGGTAGCGGCCGGTCACCTTGAGGGCGATGGGCAGCTCCGCGTAGTAATCCTTGGCCACCAGATGCCCTGGCCGGAACAACTCGAACTGCAGGCTGCGGCCCAGGCCCGCCTGGTTGATGTCCGACAGCAGGGCATCCATCTCGGCCTTGTTGGGCAACTGCTTTTCGAGCAGGTTAACGTATTGCAGCACCTGCACGCGCTGCTTCTTCAGCTCTTCCAGGCTGACGGCCTTCTGCAGCTTGCCGCGGTAGTCGTTGCGCAGGGTCAGCTCCCTGGCCTGATCGCCTTCGAGCTCTTCATTGACACCCTTGAGCCAGGCGAACCAGAGGATGACCACCATCACCGCCGCGACCAGCACCAGCAGTGCGTAGCGCGGCAGTGCCGGCCAGGACGATGGATCGCGCGTATCGAGACCACGGAACTGCCCGCTCAATCCCTCGAACGCTTGCCGAAAATCGATGTTGGATGAAGACTTGCGAGCCATGACGCTGGAGCCCTTTGCTCACGCGGGGACGTTGGCCGGCCGCGGCGCCGGGTGCGGCTGCCTTCGCATCGCTGGCGCGCTGCAACTGGACGCGGATGGTGAAGTTGTAAACGCGGCGCTGCTCGCGCGGGCCCAATCCGAGGTTCTTGGCAACGATCTCGATCAGCTCGGGTTTGGTGATCCACGGACTGGCGCGCGACAGGTTGCGCAGCAGCTCGGATACGCGCTCGTTGGACTGCGCCACGCCCTCGAGCAGGACGTTCTGGTTTTCCTGCTTGATCTTGCTCAGGTACAGGCCGTCGGGCAACTGCCGGACAGCCTCGTTGAGCAAATGCACCGGCATGTTGCGGTCGGCCTGCAGGTTCTCGACCGCCTCCTGGCGCGCCTTCAGGGCCGCGATCTCGCTTTGCAGCGAGGCAACTTCCTTGATTTCCTGGTCCAGCTTGGCGATCTCGCGCGTCAGGAAGGCGTTGCGGGCCTGCTGCTCGTCGATGCGTCCCTGCAGCCACAGGTAAGCCAGCCCCGCGATCAGGGCGCCGATGACCACCGCGCCGACCAGGGAGCCGTTGAACACCTGGCGCGCACGCTTGCGCGCCATCTCCCGATGGGGCAGCAGGTTGAGCAAAATCATCGCAAAAACCTCCGCATGGCCAGGCCACAGGCGGTCAGGTAGGACGGTGCCTCGCGCAGCACCTTCTGCTCGCGCACGCCACGCCCCAGTTCCATGCCATCGAACGGATTGATCATCTGGCACGGGAACGAGGTGGCCTCCGTGATGGCCTCGGTCAGGCCGTGCAGGCCGGCGCTGCCGCCGGCCAGCAGGATCATGTCCACCCGGTTGTGCGGCGTGCTGGTGAAGAAGAACTTGAGCGCGCGCTCGACTTCCTGCGCCAGGTTCTGGACAAACGGGGCCAGCACGGTCTGGGCATAGTCTTCGGGCAACTCGTTGGCGCGCTTCTTGGCCTCGGCCTCCTCGGCGGTGAAGCCATACTGGCGCATCAGCAGCTGGGTGAGCTGCGCACCACCAAACACCTGGTCGCGCTCGTACAGCAACTCGTCCTCGCGCAGCACCTGCAGGGTGGAGGACAGGCCACCGATCTCGAACAGGGCCACCACGGCATTGGCGCCGCCACCGGGCAGCTGCTCGAGCACCCGCGCCGCGGCCAGGCGCGACGCATAGGACTCGACGTCCATCACCATGGGCGTGAGCCCGATGGCCTCGGCCAGGCCCTGGCGGTCCTCGACCTTTTCCTTGCGCGAGGCGGCGATCATGACCTCGACATCGCCGGCCGAACTGGGGCTGGGGCCGATGACGCAGAAATCCAGGCTGACCTCGTCGAGCGAGAACGGGATGTACTGGTTGGCCTCGAGCTCGACCTGGGCCTCCAGCTCGCGCTCGCTCAACCCGCCGGGTAAAATGATCTTCTTGCTGATGACCAGCGAGGCCGGCAGCGCCATGGCGACGTTCTTGGCCTTGGTGCCGCTTTTCTTGATCAGGCGGCGCGCGGCGTCGACCACTTCGTCGAACTTCTCGAAGTTGCCCTCGTTGATCCAGCCGCGCTCGAGCGGCTCGATCGCGCAACGATCCAGCGTGAAGCGACCGGCGCGATCGCGGGACAGCTCGACCAGCTTGATGCTGGATGCGCTCACATCCAGCCCCACCAGGGGGGCCGGCTGACGATCGAACAGCGAACCCATGTTCAAAGCAGTATCCGGTTACTTTCTATTGCAGAAGTAGAACACACTTAATAAATTGATTGAATGCTATCAGCACACCGGCCAGTGGAAAAAGCCCGTCAACGTGGCTTTTCATCCTTGACGTTGTCAAAAACCGACGATCGGGCGTGCTGTAACAGTTTTTGCCAACGGGTGCCGGCCGTTGCAGCCTGCTGACGTGCACACCGGCAGGCCTGCCGCCACAATCGGGCGCCGACGCCATGGGACCGAGCCCGCGTCGGGGTTCGGTGCGTTGCCGCACCCCGCTCCTTTCGACGAACTCCTTCCCGTTTCACATGCCTGCTGACCGCTCAACCCATTCTTCCGAGCCGCGCGCGCCCCGCAGCGCCCGCTGGCCCGCCTGGCTTGCCAAGGGACTGCTGTGGGCCGGCGGTACCGTGGTGGCCCTGGCCTTGTGCGCCGGTCTGGCAGGCCTGATGGCCCTGGCCATCGCCTACCCGAACCTGCCCGACGTCTCGGGCCTGTCCAACTACCACCCCAAGCTGCCATTGCGGGTGTACACCGCCGAAGGCCAGCTCATCGGCGAGTTCGGCGAGGAGCGGCGCACCCTCACGCCGATCGGCCAAATCCCGAAGGTGATGAAAGATGCCGTCCTGGCGATCGAAGATGCGCGCTTTTACGAGCACAACGGCATCGATTACGTGGGCGTGCTGCGCGCCGCGCTGGCCAACCTGGGGCGTGAGAAGAGCCAGGGCGCGTCCACCATCACCATGCAGGTGGCGCGCAACGTGTACCTCACGTCGGAGAAGACCTACACGCGCAAGATCTACGAGATGCTGCTCACGCTCAAGCTGGAGCACCAGCTGACCAAGGACCAGATCCTGGAGATCTACATGAACCAGATCTTCCTGGGCAATCGCGCCTACGGCTTTGCCGCCGCCGCCGAGACCTATTTCGGCAAGCCGCTGAAGGACGTGACCATCGCCGAGGCGGCGATGCTGGCGGGCATTCCCAAGTTCCCGTCCACCGCCAACCCGATCGCCAACTTCGCCCGCGCCAAGGAGCGCCAGCTGCACATCATCGACCGCATGGTCGAGAACGGCTTCATCACCGCCGAGCAGGCGGCGCAGGCCAAGGCGCAGGAGCTGCACATCCGCCCCAGCAGCAGCCGCGACCGCGTGCACGCCGAGTACGTGGCCGAGATGGTGCGCCGCATGATGTTCGAGCAGTACGGCGAGCAGACCTACGTGCGCGGCCTGAAGGTCTACACCAGCATCAAGGCCGACGACCAGCAGGCGGCCTACGACGCCTTGCGCCGCGGCATCATGGACTACGAGCGCCGCCAGGCCTACCGGGGCCCCGAAAAGTTCGTCGACCTGCCCAAGGCCGCCGACGAGCGCGAGGCCTTCATCGGCGACACGCTGGCCGACTACCCGGACATCGGCGATCTGTCGGCTGCCGTGGTCACCCAGGCCAGCGAGCGCAAGATCGAAGCGGTGCTGGCCGGTGGCGACACCATCGAGATCACCGGCAACGGCCTGCGCGCGGCCCGCTCGGGCCTGTCGCCGCGCGCGGCGCCGGCGGTGCAAATCCGCCCCGGCGCGGTGATCCGCGTGGTGCGCAAGGACGACAACAGCTGGGACGTGGCCCAGTTGCCCGAGGTCGAGGGCGCGCTGGTGGCGCTCGATCCGCGCGACGGCGCCGTCAAGGCCCTGGTGGGCGGCTTCGACTACGGCAAGAACAAGTTCAACCACGTCACGCAGGCCTGGCGCCAGCCCGGCTCGGGCTTCAAGCCCTTCGTGTACTCGGCGGCGCTCGAAAAGGGCTTTTCGCCCACCACCATCGTCGACGACGCGCCGCTGTTCTTCGACGCCAGCGTCACCGGCGGCCAGCCCTGGGAGCCCAAGAACTACGAGGGCGGCTTCGAGGGCCCGATGACGCTCAAGCGCGGCCTGGCGCGCTCGCGCAACATGATCTCGATCCGCGTGCTGCAGGCCATCACGCCGCGCTACGCGCAGGACTGGATCGCCCACTTCGGCTTCGATCCCGACAAGCACCCGCCCTACCTGACCATGGCGCTGGGCGCCGGCTCGGTCACGCCGATGCAGATGGCCACCGGCTTTGCGGTGTTCGCCAACGGCGGCTGGCGCGTCAACCCCTACCTCATCACGCGCGTCACCGACCACACCGGCAAGGTGCTGGTCGAAAGCCACCCTACGCCGCCCACGGAGGACAACCGCGCCATCAACGCGCGCAACGCCTTCGTCATGAACACCATGCTCAACGAGGTGGCGCGCAGCGGCACGGCGGCGCGCGCGCAGGCCACGCTCAAGCGGCCCGACCTGTACGGCAAGACGGGGACCACCAACGACTCGATGGACGCCTGGTTCACCGGCTACCAGCCGACGCTGGTGGCCTCGGTGTGGATCGGCTACGACACGCCGCGCAACCTGGGCACACGCGAGACGGGCGGCGGCCTGTCGCTGCCGATCTGGATCAACTTCATGCAGACGGCGCTCAAGGGCGTGCCGGTGGCGCAGCTCAAGCCCCCGGCGGGCGTGACCAAGGTGGGCGACGACTGGCTGTACGACGAGTACGCGCATGGCGGCGGCATCGCCAACCTGGACGGCGCCGGACGGCAAGAGCCCGAGGCCCCGGCCGAGATCGGCAGCCCCCTGGGCGCCGCCGCGCCGGCCGGCGGCGAGCGCAACCGCATCCTGGATCTGTTCAAGAACTAGCAAGGCGGCGGGCGCACGCCGGCGCGTCACTAGAATCCGCGCCATGCCGCTTCTGCCCCCACCGCTTGCCCGCATCGCCTTGGCCATCCTGGCCGCCGCGGCGCTGAGCGCCTGCGGCCAGAAGGGGCCGCTCTTCATTCCCAGCACCCCGGCCGCGGCGCAGCGCGCCACGCTGCCGCAAACCGTGTTCGGCGGCGCGGCCGCCGCGCCCACGGCGCCCGCCAGCCGGGCGCCCGCCGCGGTACCGCCACCACCCCTGCCCAACCTGCCCGAGATCCAATGACACCGTCCGCACCCGCGCACGCCGACGCTCCCCTGCCCGGCACCCCCTTCGTCGCGTACCGCGACGGCCAGTTGATGCTGGAGGACGTGGCGCTGGCCGAGCTGGCGCAGCGCCACGGCACGCCGCTGTTCGTGTATTCCAAGGCCGCCATGCTGGGCGCGCTGGCCGCCTACCAGCGCGGCCTGGCAGGACGCGAGGCGCTGATCTGCTACGCCATGAAGGCCAACTCGACGCTGGCCGTGCTGAAGGTCTTTGCCGACGCCGGCTGCGGCTTCGACATTGTCTCGGGCGGCGAGCTGGAGCGCGTGCTGGCCGCCGGCGGCGCGGCCGGCAAGATCGTGTTCTCGGGCATCGGCAAGACGCGCGCCGAGATCCGCCGCGCGCTCGAGGCGGGCATCCGCTGCTTCAACGTCGAGAGCCTGGCCGAGCTGGACGTCATCGACGAGGTGGCCCGGGCCTGTGGCCGGCGCGCGCCCGTCAGCATCCGCGTCAACCCGAACGTGGACGCCCGCACGCATCCCTACATCTCCACCGGCCTGAAGGGCAACAAGTTCGGCATCGCGCACGAGCAGGCGCTGGCCGCCTACCGGCACGCCGCCCGCCTGCCGGGGCTGCAGGTGGCGGGCATCGACTGCCACATCGGCTCGCAGATCACCGAGGTCGCGCCCTACGTGGAGGCGCTCGACCGCGTGCTGGACCTGGTGGACGCCATCGAGTCCGACGGCATCCGCATCCACCACATCGACCTGGGCGGCGGCCTGGGCATCGACTACGCGGGCGACACGCCCCCCGCCGCCGACACGCTGTGGGCCGCCCTGCTGGCGCGCCTGGACGCGCGCGGCTATGGCGGCCGGGCGCTGATGATCGAGCCCGGCCGCTCGCTGGTGGGCAATGCCGGCCTGTGCCTGACCGAGGTGCTGTACCTCAAGCCCAGCGAGCACAAGAATTTCTGCATCGTCGACGCCGCCATGAACGACCTGCCGCGCCCGGCGCTGTACGAGGCCTTTCACCGCATCGTGCCGCTGCGCCAGGCAGCGCCCGGCGCGGCCGCGACCGTCTACGACGTGGTGGGCCCGGTGTGCGAAAGCGGCGACTGGCTGGGCCGCGACCGGCCCCTGGCGGTGCAGCCCGGCGAGCACCTGGCCGTGCTGTCGGCCGGCGCCTATTGCATGAGCATGGCCAGCAACTACAACACCCGCCCGCGCGCGGCCGAGGTGCTGGTCGATGGCGCGCAGGCGCGCGTGGTGCGCCGGCGCGAGGCGGTGCAGGATTTGTGGCGGGGCGAAACCGTTTGACGTCCGGCTTGGGCCTGATTTCAAGCCAAATCAGCCTCTGGCCCGCTTGAATCAATCCGATTAAGCTATCGATTTCATAGTATCTGAAAGCACCGCGCGGCTCAGTTCGGAAATCTTTCGCGCAGCTTGAGCTTCCAGAACTTGCCGGTCGAGGTGCGCGGCACGGCGTCGATGAATTCGTAGCGCTCGGGCAGCTGCCACCTGGCGAAGGACTTGGCCAGCAGCAGGGCGTCCAGCGCCTCGGGCGTCGCCTGCTCGCCCGGCTTGAGCACCACGCAGGCCAGCGGGCGCTCGCCCCACTTCGCGTCGGGGATGGCGACGACGGCCGCCTCGGCCACGGCCGGGTGGGCCATCAGCGCGTTCTCCAGGTCGACCGAACTGATCCACTCGCCGCCCGACTTGATCAGGTCCTTGGTGCGGTCGCTGATCTTGACGAAGCCCAGCGCGTCCACGCTGGCCACGTCGCCGGTGCGCAGCCAGCCGTCGTCGGTGAACTTGTCGGCGGGCGATCCGACCTGGTGGTAGCTGCCCGTGATGAAGGGCCCGCGCACCTGGATCTCGCCCACGCTGTGGCCGTCCCAGGGCTGGTCGCGGCCGTCGTCGCCGCGCGCGCGCAGCTCCACCAGCGGCACGGGCACGCCGGCCATGGCCGCACGCCGGTATTTCTCGTCGGCCGAGGCGCCCTGCAGCTCGGCGCGCGGGTAGCTGACGGTGGCCACCGGGCTGGTCTCGGTCATGCCCCAGCCCTGCATGATCCAGATGCCGTGGGCGTCGAAGGCGCGGATCAGCGCCTCGGGCACGGCCGCGCCGCCGACCAGCGAGCGCAGGCCGGTGGGCAGCTTCCAGCGGCCGGCGTTGGCCGAGCCGGGCTTGAGCGAGGCGTCGTAGGTCTGGATCAGCGTCATCCAGATGGTGGGCACGCCCAGCGCCAGCGTGGGCGGCTCGGCGGTCATCAGGTCGAGCAGGTCGTCGGGGTGCATGTGCGGGCCCGGAAACACCAGCTTGGCGCCCATCATGACCGCCATGTAGGGCATGCCCCAGCTGTTGGCGTGGAACATGGGCGTGACGGGCAGCACCACGTCGCTGCCGTGCACGCCGCAAAAGTCCGGCAGGCTGCCCACCAGCGAATGCAGCACGGTGGAGCGGTGCGAATACACCACCCCCTTGGGCCGGCCGGTGGTGCCGCTGGTGTAACACATGGCCACCGGGTCGTTCTCGTCGTGCGGGGTGTAGGCCAGGCCGTCCGGGTCGGCGCCGGCCAGCAGCGCCTCGTAGTCCAGCAGGCCCTCGGGCGCCGGCTGGCCGCCCGAAAAGGGAAACACGATGACCTGCTCGAACGCATGGCGGTGCTTGAACTGCTCGTACAGCGGCAGCAGCACGTCGTCGATCACCAGGAAGCGGTCCTGCGCGTCGCCGGCGATCCAGCCGATCTCCTCCGGCGCCAGGCGCAGGTTCAGCGTGTGCATCACCCCGCCCGCGGCCGGAATGCCGAAGTAGCACTCCAGGTGCGCATGGTGGTTCCAGCACAGCGTGGCCACGCGATCGCCCTTGCGCAGCCCCAGCCCTTGCAGCGCCGACGCCAGCGCCCGCGTGCGACGGTAAAACGCGCCGTAGCTGTGGCGCACCAGCGACTTGTCGGGCCGGCGCGAGACGATCTCGTTGCCGGCAAACAGCCGCCCCGCCCGCTCCAGCAGGTGGTTGAGCGACAGCGGCGCGTTCATCATCGTGCTTTGCATCGTGCCTCCTTGGCGTGTTGCCTTGAATCGACTTTACGCCGGCAGCCGACGTGAGAGGGTGAGAGGCAATCCCCCATGCCCGCCTTGCACGCCAAAACGCCGCCCATCGTCGTTGCAAATACTCGCCATGGCCCCAGCCATGACTGCGTTTTGCGCCTTGATGGACAGCATTCTGACGCGCCTTTCGGGCACGGTCGATTTCCTCTCACCCTCTGAGCGGGCACAATGCGCCCCATGGAAACCCTGAGGCAAGAACTGGCCGCCACCGCCGCGCGGCTGGTGGTGGAAGAAGGCCTGGACTACGGCAGCGCCAAACGGCGCGCGCACAAGCAGTTGGGCGCGCCGGCGCGCACGGCCCTGCCCGACAACGACGCGATCGAAACCGAAGTGCGCGCTTACATCGACCTGTTCCACGCCGACACCCAGCCCGGCGAGCTGCAGGCCTTGCGGCAGCTGGCCCTGGCCTGGATGCAGCGCCTGGCCGCCTTTCGCCCGCACATCCAGGGCGCCGTGTGGAACGGCACCGCCACGCGCCGCAGCGACATTCATCTGCAGCTGTACTGCAACGACCCCAAGTCGGCCGAGATCGCGCTGATCGACCGCGGCGTGCGCTACGACGTGCGCCCCGCGGCCGGCAGGCCCGGCCCGGCGGCGGACGTGCTCAGCTTTTCGGCGCCCTGCCCCGAGCTGGGCGAGCCCATCGGCATCCATCTGACGATCCAGGACTACGACGCCCTGCGCGGCGCGCTCAGGCCGGGCGCCGACGGCCGCCCCCGCCAGGGCGATGCCGCGGCGCTGGCCGCGCGGCTGAACGACGAGGCCTGTGCATGAGCGCCGAACGCCAGCCCGGCGCAGCAGCCCCCGCTGCTGGCAACCCCACCCGCCGCTGGGCCCTGGCCGCCGCGGTGGGCGCTGCCGCCGGCATTGCCGGCGCCACCCTGGCCTGGCGGCGTTTCGCGCTGCACGAGCCCGACACCAGCGATCTGTGGCAGCACCGCTTCAGCACGCCCGCCGGCGCTCCCCTGGCCATGGCCGACCTGAAGGGCCGCCCGCTGCTGATCAACTTCTGGGCCACCTGGTGCCCGCCCTGCGTGGAAGAAATGCCGCTGCTAAGCCGTTTCTACACGCAAACCAAGGACAACGGCTGGCAAATGCTTGGATTGGCCATCGATCAGGTCGATCTGGTCCAGCGCTTCCTGGCCCGCACCCCGGTCAGCTACCCCATTGCCATGGCCGGCCCCACCGGCGTCGAATGGACGAAAAAGCTGGGAAATGCCGCCGGTGGACTGCCTTTTACCGTGGTATTCGATCGACAAGGCGCCATCCAGCACCGCAAGCTGGGCCAGTTGAAGCCCGAGGATCTGGCCGCCTGGCTGCGCTGAAAAGCGCCGCCCCGTCCCTGCGGGCCATGAAACAAAAAGTCGAACTTGGCCTTAAGTTCGATAAAATGGCTGCAATTTCCACGAAAGCGTTTCAAAAATGGACCTGCGAAAACTCAAGACCTTGATCGACCTGGTGTCCGAGTCGAACGTGTCCGAGCTCGAGATCACCGAGGCCGAGGGCAAGGTGCGCATCGTCAAGGCCGGCCTGGCCGCTCCCGCCGTGGCTGCCGTGCCCGTACAGGCCGTCCCGGTGGCGGCGCCCGCCGCCGTGGCCGCGCCCGTGGCGGCGGCGCCAGCCGAACCGGCGGTCACCGGTTTCGTCGTCAAGTCGCCCATGGTCGGCACCTTCTACCGCTCGGCCAGCCCGGGGGGCAGCCCGTTCGTCGAGGTGGGCCAGAAAGTCAACGAGGGCGACGTGATCTGCATCATCGAGGCGATGAAGATCCTCAACGAGATCGAGGCCGAGAAGTCCGGCACCATCACCCAGGTGCTGGGCGAAAACGGCCAGGCGGTCGAGTACGGGCAGCCGCTGTTCGTCATCGAATAACGAACCGCGGAGCCAGCGGATGTTCAAGAAGATTCTGGTCGCCAATCGGGGCGAGATCGCGTTACGCGTTCAGCGCGCCTGCCGCGAGCTGGGCATCAAGGCCGTGATGGTCTATTCGGAGGCCGAC
Organism: Burkholderiaceae bacterium; assembly: GCA_024235995.1. Classification (NCBI taxonomy): domain Bacteria; kingdom Pseudomonadati; phylum Pseudomonadota; class Betaproteobacteria; order Burkholderiales; family Burkholderiaceae; species Burkholderiaceae bacterium. The sequence goes on along the minus strand of JACKLI010000002.1, from coordinate 30,826 downwards.
AAGGACGCCAAGTACGTGCGCCTGGCCGACGAGGCCGTGTGCATCGGCCCGGCGCCCTCGGGGCAGAGCTACCTCAACATGCCGGCCATCATCTCGGCCGCCGAGGTGACCGACGCCGAGGCCATCCACCCCGGCTACGGCTTTCTGAGCGAGAACGCCGACTTCGCCGAGCGCGTGGAGCAAAGCGGCTTCCAGTTCATCGGCCCCACGCCGCAGTCGATCCGCATCATGGGCGACAAGGTGTCGGCCAAGCAGGCCATGACCAAGGCCGGCGTGCCCTGCGTGCCCGGCTCCGACGGCGAGCTGCCCGACGACCCGGCGGCCGTGCGCCGCATCGCCAAGGCCATCGGCTACCCGGTCATCATCAAGGCCGCCGGCGGCGGCGGCGGGCGCGGCATGCGCGTGGTGCACACCGAGGCGGCGCTGCTGGGCGCGGTACAGACCACCAAGGCCGAGGCCGCGGCCGCCTTCAACAACCCGGCGGTGTACATGGAGAAGTTTCTCCAGAACCCGCGCCACATCGAAATCCAGATCCTGGCCGACAAGCACAAGAACGCGGTCTACCTGGGCGAGCGCGACTGCTCCATGCAGCGGCGCCACCAGAAGGTGATCGAGGAAGCGCCGGCACCCGGCATTCCGCGCCGCCAGATCGAGCGCATCGGCGAGCGCTGCGTGGCTGCCTGCAAGAAGATCGGCTACCGCGGCGCCGGCACCTTCGAGTTCCTGTACGAAAACGGCGAGTTCTACTTCATCGAGATGAACACCCGCGTGCAGGTGGAGCACCCGGTCACCGAATGGATCACCGGCGTGGACATCGTGCGCACGCAGATCATGGTCGCGGCCGGCGAGAAGCTGCCCTTCACCCAGCGGCAGATCCAGTTGCGCGGCCACGCCATCGAGTGCCGCGTCAACGCCGAGGACCCGTTCAAGTTCACGCCCTCGCCCGGGCGCATCACGCTGTGGCACCCGCCGGGCGGGCCGGGCGTGCGGGTCGATTCGCACGTCTACAACAACTACTTCGTGCCGCCCAACTACGACTCGATGATCGGCAAGATCATTGCCTATGGCGACACGCGCGAGCAGGCCATCGCCCGCATGCAGACGGCGCTGCTGGAGACCGTGGTCGAAGGCATCCAGACCAACATCCCGCTGCACCGCAACCTGCTGGTGGACGCGCGCTTTCGCGAAGGCGGCACCAACATCCACTACCTGGAAAAATGGCTGGCCGAGCGCGGCAAGTAGACAGGCCTGCAGGCCCGGTTTTTCAAGCCCAATCGGCTTGCAGCCGGCGTCCATCAAGCGCAACAAGCTCTATTTTCAATAGTATCCGAGATGTTTGAACTGCGCCTGGTCTGCCCCGAATCGGCCGTCGAGCCGATCAGCGACGCGCTGGAGGCGCTGGATGCACTCAGCGTCAGCGCCGAGGACGCCGACGCCGACACCCAGGCCGAGCAGGCCCTGTTCGGCGAGCCCGGCCTGCCGCCACCGGCGCCCGGCTGGGCGCGCACCGCCGTGGTGGCGCTGTTCACGCAGGAAGCCGCCGCGCGCGAAGCCGCCGCGCTGCTGGCCGCGCAGGACTTTTTTGCCGGCAGCCAGGTGCAGTCGGTGGCGCCGGTGCCCGAGCGGGACTGGGTGCTTCTCACGCAGTCGCAGTTCGACCCGGTGGCCATCACGCCCGAATTCTGGATCGTGCCGAGCTGGCACGAGGTGCCGGCCGCCGCCACGCGCGTGATCCGGCTGGACCCCGGCCTGGCCTTCGGCACCGGCACCCACCCCACCACGCGCATGTGCCTGCGCTGGCTGGCCGCGCATCCGCCGGCGGACCAGCGCGTGCTGGACTACGGCTGTGGCTCGGGCATCCTGGCCATCGGCGCCGCCCTGCACGGCGCCCGCGCGGTGGACGCGGTGGACATCGACCCAGCGGCCGTGCAGTCCACCCAGGCCAACGCGGCGGCCAACGGCGTGCCCATCCACAGCGGCCTGCCCGATGCAGCCCACGGCCTGTACGACACGGTGCTGGCCAACATCCTGGCCACGCCGCTGAAGGTGCTGGCGCCCCTGCTGTGCGCCCACGTGGCCGCTGGTGGCGCGCTGGTGCTGGCCGGCATCCTGGAGCGGCAGACCGAGGAGCTGCAGCAGACCTATCGCCCCTGGCTCGCCCTGCAGGTGGCCGACACGCAGGAAGGCTGGGTGCTGATGACGGCCATGCGACCGGGCTGAAGCCCAGGCCGCGTCCCTACAATCGCCGCCATGCCTGCCGCAACGACACCGCCGCCCGTGGCATGAGCCTGGTCACGCGCTGCCCCTCCTGCTCGACCCTGTTCAAGGTCGTTCCGGACCAGATCCGCATCGCCGCCGGCTGGGTGCGCTGCGGCCACTGCGGCGTGGTGTTCGACGCCTCGACGCACCTGCTGCCACGGGAAGCCTCGACGGCCCCGGCACCCGCAAACGCCCCCGTCGCGCCAGCGCCGGTCCAGGAGCCCCCAGCGGCCGCGCCACCGCCGCCGCCACCGGTGCCTTGGGTCGAAGCCCCCCCAGCGCCGCCGCAGGCGATGGCGGCAGGCCCGTCCACCGAGCTCCCGCAGGAGCATCCGCCCGAAGCCGCATCGGCCACCGCGCCAAGCGCCGAGCCCGCGCGCGACGAGGCACCCGAAGACCCGGATGCGGAGCCGTCCGGTCTCCCCTCGCTGGATCCCGATCCCCTCGAGCTCCACTCGGCCTATACGCACGCCACCGAGCCGGCGCTGCTCGACCCCCTGGAGACCGAGACGCCCTGGCCCGAACGGCCACACCCCGACGATGAGCCGGCATCGGAAGCCGCGCCGCTGGAAGCGCCGCCCTCCTTCGTCGCCGCGGCGCGCCGCCGCGCGTTCTGGGCCTCGCGCCCGGTGCGCGCCCTGTTGTGGCTGGTGGCCGCGCTGGGCGTGCTGGCGCTGGCGGGCCAGTGGGTGATGGGCCAGCGCGACTGGCTGGCCGCGCGCGCACCGCAGTCGGCCCCGGTGCTGCGCGCGCTGTGCGCCCCCCTGGGCTGCCAGATCCGGCCCTACCGGCAGCTCGACGCCATCGTCATCGACAGCTCGGCCTTCAACCGGGTGGCCGGCTCCGAGTTTCGCTTCAGCGTCAGCCTGCGCAACAGCGCCGACTGGCCGGTGGCCAGCCCGGCGCTGGAGCTGGTCCTGACGGACCGCGACAACCAGCCCCTGCTGCGGCGCGTGCTGACCCCGGCCGAGCTGGGCGCGCCACCCGCGCTGGCGCCGCGTGGCGACTTCAGCACCCGCCAGGGCATGACGATCGGTGCCCCCGTCGATGCCAACGCGGTGGCAGGCTATCGCCTGACCGCCTTCTATCCCTGACCTTCATCGCACCTCCTCCCCACACCATGGCAAGCTTGATTTGCGGCTCCCTCGCGTTCGACACCATCATGAGCTTCGAGGGGCGCTTTGCACAGCAGATCCTGCCCGAGCAGCTGCACATCCTGAACGTCTCGTTCCTGGTGCCCCAGCTGCGCCGCGACTTCGGCGGCTGCGCCGGCAACATCGCCTACGCCATGCGCCAGCTGGGCGGCACGCCGCTGCCCATGGCCACGGTGGGGCACGACGGCGCCGGCTACCTGCAGCGCCTGCACGACCAGGGCATCAGCACCGAGTTCGTGCGCGAGGTGGCCGGCACCTACACCGCGCAGGCCATGATCATGACCGACCGCGACAACAACCAGATCACGGCCTTTCACCCCGGCGCCATGATGCAGGCGCACGTCAACCGCATCGCGGCGCGGCCGGACATCCGCCTGGGCATCATCTCCCCGGACGGGCGCGACGCCATGCTGCAGCACGCCGAGCAGTTCCATGCCGCCGGCATCCCCTTCGTGTTCGACCCCGGCCAGGGCCTGCCCATGTTCGACGGCGCCGAGCTGGCGCACTTCGTGACGCTGGCCAGCTGGGTGGCGGTGAATGACTACGAAGGCCAGATGCTGTGCGACCGCGTGGGCTCGACGCCGGCCGAGCTGTCCCGGCGCGTGCGCGCGCTGGTCGTCACGCGCGGCGCCGAGGGCTGCGACGTGTGGGAGGACGGCGTGCGCACCCACGTTCCCGCCGTCGAGCCGCAGCGCGTGGTCGACCCCACCGGCTGCGGCGATGCCTGGCGCGGCGCGCTGCTGTGGGGGCTGGAGCAAGGCTGGTCGATGGCGCGCTGCGCCGTGCTGGGCAACCGCCTGGGCGCGCTCAAGGTCGCGGCCAGCGGCCCGCAGAACTACACGGTGGATCGCGCCGTGCTGCTGGGCGAACCCGCGTAGTTCACGCGCGCCCATCCACCACCGGGCAACGAAAAACCCGCACGCCGGGACTGCGCGTGCGGGTCGAGTGCGTCTGCCGGCACCCAGGAGGCACCGGCAGCGGCCGTCCGATCAGGGCTTGGCGGCCGTGGGGAACGGCCACGCGGCCTGAGGGCTCAGCGTGGTCTTGGGCGCAGGGGCAGGCTTCTTGGCCGGCGCGGCTTTCTTGGCCGCGGCCTTCTTGGCCGGCGCGGCCTTCTTGGCGGCGACCTTCTTCACCACGGCCTTCTTGGCGGGCGCGGCCTTCTTGGCTGCAACCTTCTTCACCGCGGCCTTCTTGGCCGGGGCCGCCTTCTTCGCTACCGCCTTCTTGGCCGGAGCGGCTTTTTTCGCCGCGGCCTTCTTGGCCGGAGCCGCCTTCTTCGCTGCCGCCTTCTTGGCCGGAGCCGCCTTCTTGGCTACGGCCTTCTTGGCCGGAGCGGCTTTCTTCGCCGCGGCCTTCTTGGCCGGAGCCGCCTTCTTCGCTGCCGCCTTCTTGGCCGGAGCCGCCTTCTTCGCCACGGCCTTCTTCGCGGCCGGTTTCTTCGCAGTTGCCATTTTTTTCTCCTTGATCAAGTTGAACAATCAACAGCAGGAAACGCTTCGCGCCTGTTGGGACACGCGAAACGATTCATGACCCTGGATACAGTCCAAGACCATGAACACGAACGCCGCCTGCAGGCGGCCAACGGGAAGCGCGCACGCGGCTCGTCACCCGTTCAATCCCATGACAGCGCGCCACCGGTCTGGTACTCGATGACGCGGGTTTCGAAGAAGTTGCGTTCCTTCTTCAGGTCGATCATTTCGCTCATCCAGGGAAACGGGTTCTCGGCGCCCGGGTAGAGCGTCTCCAGCCCGATCTGGGTGGCACGGCGGTTGGCGATGTAGCGCAGGTAGCCCTTGAACATGGAGGCGTTCAGGCCCAGCACGCCGCGCGGCATGGTGTCCTCGGCGTAGCGGTATTCCAGCTCGACGGCGCGCTCGAACAGAGCCTTGATCTCGGCCTTGAACGCGGGCGTCCACAGCTGCGGGTTCTCCAGCTTGATCTGGTTGATCAGGTCGATGCCGAAGTTGCAGTGCATGGACTCGTCGCGCAGGATGTACTGGTACTGCTCGGCCGCGCCGGTCATCTTGTTCTGCCGGCCCAGCGCCAGGATCTGCGTGAAGCCGACGTAGAAGAACAGGCCCTCCATCAGGCAGGCGAAGACGATCAGGCTTTTCAGCAGCTTTTGATCGGCCTCGGGCATACCGGTGGCAAAGGCCGGGTCCATGATGGCGTCAATGAAGGGGATCAGGAACTCGTCCTTGGCGCGGATGGAGTCGATCTCGTGATAGGCGTTGAAGATCTCGGCCTCGTCCAGGCCCAGCGATTCGACGATGTATTGGTAGGCGTGGGTGTGGATGGCCTCCTCGAAGGCCTGGCGCAGCAGGAACTGGCGGCACTCGGGCGCCGTGATGTGGCGGTAGGTGCCCAGCACGATGTTGTTGGCGGCCAGCGAATCGGCGGTGACGAAGAAGCCCAGGTTGCGCTTGACGATGCGGCGCTCGTCCTCGCTCAGGCCCGTGGGCGACTTCCACAGCGCGATGTCGCGGTTCATGTTGATTTCCTGCGGCATCCAGTGGTTGGCGCAGGTGGCCAGGTACTTTTCCCAGGCCCACTTGTACTTGAACGGCACCAGCTGGTTGACATCGGTGTGGCCGTTGATGATGCGCTTGTCGGCGGCGTTGACGCGCCGGCCACCGCCCTCGCTGCGCGCGGCGACCGGCGACACGGGTTGCGCGGGCGTCCACGGCACCACCGACTGCAGCCGCGGCTGCGGCGTGATGCGTGCGGTGTCTTCGCTCCAGTTCAACATGATTTTTCCAATGCTCCGATTATGGGAGCAACATGACGAAATGCAAAGCATTCGTGCACGTTGAACTCCACCGAATGACAAGAATGTGTTGCGGCCAGGCATCGCATCGCGCGGCGCGGCCGCTGCGCGCGATCACTGACAGGCCTCGCAACCGGGATCGTCGATGGCGCAGAACCGGATGTCGGTGGCTGCCTCGATGGCGTCGAGCGCGGGCTCGTGCACCGGCGCCGCATGGCCTGCCTGCAGGCCGCCGTCGCGCTCGTGGCTGCTGGGCACGGCGTTCAGGCGGCCCGACGAGATGGTGGACTTCTCGGCCTGCGTGGCGCTGGTGGTGCGCAGGTAGTAGGTGGTCTTCACGCCGCGCAGCCACGCGAGCTTGTAGGTGTCGTCCAGCTTCTTGCCCGAGGCGCCGGCCATGTAGATGTTCAGGCTCTGCGCCTGGTCGATCCACTTCTGGCGCCGCGCGGCGCACTCCACCAGCCACTGGGGCTGCACCTCAAAGGCGGTGGCGTACAGCTGCTTGATGTCGGCGGGCACGCGGTCGATGGCGGCCAGCGAGCCGTCGAAGTGCTTGAGGTCCATCACCATCACCTCGTCCCACAGGCCCAGGCGCTTCAGGTCGCGCACCAGGTGGTGGTTGATGATGGTGAACTCGCCCGACAGGTTGCTCTTGACCGACAGGTTGCCGAAGCAGGGCTCGATGGAGGCGTCGACGCCCACGATGTTGCTGATGGTGGCGGTGGGCGCGATGGCCACGCAGTTGCTGTTGCGCATGCCATCGCGGGCGATCTTGCGGCGCAGCGCGTCCCAGTCCAGCGTGGCCGAGCGGTCGACTTCGACGTAGCCGCCACGCGCCTGCTCCAGCAGCTCGAGGGTGTCCAGCGGCAGCACGCCCTGGTCCCACAGCGAGCCCTTGTAGGACGCATAGCGCCCGCGCTCGGCCGCCAGCTCGGTCGAGGCCCAGTAGGCGTGGTAGCAGACCGCCTCCATCGACTGGTCGGCGAACTGCACCGCCTGCTCGCTGGCGTAGGGAATGCGCAGCGCGTACAGCGCGTCCTGGAAACCCATCAGCCCCAAGCCCACCGGGCGGTGGCGCAGGTTGGCGTCGCGCGCCTTCTTGACGGCGTAGTAGTTGATGTCGATGACGTTGTCGAGCATGCGCATGGCCGTCTGCACGGTGCGCTGCAGCTTCTCATGATCGATGGCGCCATCCTTGATGTGGCGCGGCAGGTTGACCGAGCCCAGGTTGCACACCGCCGTCTCGCTGTCGCTGGTGTTGAGCGTGATCTCGGTGCACAGGTTGCTGGAATGCACCACGCCGGCGTGCTGCTGCGGCGAGCGGAGGTTGCAGGCGTCCTTGAAGGTGATCCAGGGATGGCCGGTCTCGAACAGCATCGAGAGCATCTTGCGCCACAGGTCCACCGCGGGCAGGGTCTTGCTGGGCCTGATCTCGCCGCGCGCGGCCTTGGCCTCGTAGGCGACGTAGGCCTGCTCGAACGCGGTGCCGAACTTGTCGTGCAGGTCGGGCACGTCGGAGGGCGAGAACAGCGTCCACGGGCCCTTTTCCATCACGCGGCGCATGAACAGGTCGGGCACCCAGTTGGCGGTGTTCATGTCGTGCGTGCGGCGGCGGTCGTCGCCCGTGTTCTTGCGCAGCTCCAGGAACTCCTCGATGTCCAGGTGCCAGGTCTCCAGGTAGGCGCAGACGGCGCCCTTGCGCTTGCCGCCCTGGTTGACAGCCACCGCCGTGTCGTTGACCACCTTCAGGAACGGCACCACGCCTTGCGACTCGCCGTTGGTGCCCTTGATGTGGCTGCCCAGGGCGCGCACGCGCGTCCAGTCGTTGCCCAGGCCGCCGGCGTACTTGGACAGCAGGGCGTTCTCCTTGATCGACTCGTAGATGCCGTCCAGCTCGTCGGGCACCGTGGTCAGGTAGCAGCTGGACAACTGCGAGCGCCGCGTGCCGCTGTTGAACAGCGTGGGCGTGCTGCTCATGAAATCGAAGGACGAGAGCACCTCGTAGAACTCGATCGCGCGCGCCTCGCGGTCGATCTCGTTCAATGCCAGGCCCATGGCCACGCGCATGAAGAAGACCTGCGGCAGCTCGATGCGCTGCTTGCGCACGTGCAGGAAGTAGCGGTCGTACAGGGTCTGCAGGCCCAGGTAGTCGAACTGCAGGTCGCGCTCGGGCTTGAGCGCCGCGCCCAGGCGCGCCAGGTCGAACTGCAGCAGGCGCTCGTCCAGCAGCTCGTGCTCGACCCCGCGCTGGATGCAGCGCGGAAAGGCCTGGGCGTAGGCGCCGGCCAGTTGCGGCAGGCCCACGCCCTCGCCCAGCACCTCCTGCGCGATGGTGTGCAGCAGCAGGCGCGCGGTGACGTGGGTGTAGTCGGGCTCGCGCTCGATCAGGGTGCGCGCGGCCAGGATGGCGGCCTTGTACACCTCCTCGATGGGCACGCCGTCGTACAGGTTGCGCAGCGTCTCGGCCAGGATGGGCTCGGCGCTGACCTCGGCGTCCAGGCCGGCGCAGGCTTGAGCCAAAAGGGCTTGCAGCGCGGACAGATCCAGCGCCACGCGCTCGCCATTTTGTAGCACATGCAAAACCGGCGCTGCCGCGGCCAGCGCGCCCTTGTGCTGCGCGCGCTCCTGGGCGCGGCGCTCGCGGTACAGCACGTAGGCGCGCGCCACCTCGTGGTGGCCGCCGCGCATCAGGGCCAGCTCGACCTGGTCCTGCACGTCCTCGATGTGGAAGGTGCCGCCGGCCGGGCGCGAGCGCATCAGCGCGCGCACCACGGTCTGGGTCAGCTGGTCGACCAGCTCGCGCACGCTGGCCGAGGCGGCGCCCTGCGCGCCATGCACGGCCAGGAAGGCCTTCATCATCGCCACGGCGATCTTGGGCGGCTCGAAGCGCACCACGGCGCCGTTGCGCCGCATGATCTGGTAGTGGGTCAGAGGATCGGTGGTGGCCACGGGCTCGACGGGAGCAGCGGGCGTGGCGGGCACGGTGACGGGCGCGGTGCTGCGGGCAGTTTGCATGCGTGTCTCTCGGAAGGTGCGGAAGGGGTCTCGAACGGCTCGAAGCGGGCGCCGGACGCGGGCGCATGGTGTGCTTTGCTTCGGGTGGGCACACTATATCTAGTGTTTGATCAAAGCACAACACACAAGCTATGGTGTATTGCACATTTCGAACCCGCAGCCACGCCCGCGGCCGCGAATGGCCGCCGAATGAAAACAAACGGCTCAGCCCAGAACGCCGTCGGGATAGAAGGCGCGTGGCCAGCGCAGCGCGCGCTGCAGCGCGCGCCAGTCGAAGCCGGGTCCGGGATCGTGCTTGCGGCCGGGCGCGATGTGCTCGTGGCCGGCGATGGCGTCGATCGGGTGGTGGCGGCGCAAGGCCTGGCACAGGCGCGCCAGGCACGCGTACTGCGCGCTCTCGAACGTGCCGCCCTCCAGGCCTTCCAGCTCGATCCCCACCGAGTGGTCGTTGCAGTTGGCACGCCCGCGATGGCAGGACGCGCCGGCGTGCCACGCGCGCTCGTCGGTGCTGACGAACTGCCACAGCTCGCCGCTGCGCCGGATGAAGAAGTGCGCCGACACCCGAAGGCCGCGCAGGCCCTGAAAGTAGGGGTGCGCGTCCCAGTCCAGCGTGTTGGTGAACAGCGCCTGCACCTGCGGGCCGCCGAACTCGCCCGGCGGCAGGCTGATCGAATGCACCACGATCAGCGAGACGGGCGTGCCCACGGGCCGTGGCCCGCGGTTGGGCGACGGCAGGGCCTGCGCCGGCGCGTACCAGCCCTGCCGCCAGGGCGAGGAAGCGTCAGCGCGGGGCCGGGGCACGGGCGCCATCGCCCTCCGCCAGGGAGATGCCCAGGCGCTGCAGGCGCCAGCGCAAGGGGCGCGCACCCAGGCCCAGGCGCTGCGCCGCCGCCGCCAGGTCAAGGCCCGATTCATGAAGCGCCTGCACCAGCACCTGGCGTTCCTGCTCGTCCAGCCACGCCGCCAGGCCCTGGCCCCGCACCGGCGCCTGAAGCTGCGGCGCAGCCGGCGCCAGCGGCGCGGCCGCGGGCAGCTGCGCGGGCTGCGAATGCACGGCGCCGTACGGCATCTCACCCGGCGCCGTGCCCAGTGGGTCCAAATCGCCCAGGCCGGAATCGCGCGCGCCGCCCAAGGCCACCGTGCGGTACAGCAGGTTCTCCAGCTCGCGCACGTTGCCGGCCAGCGGCGCCTGCATGATGGCGGCCAGTTGCTCGGGCGTCAGCTCGATCGCCGGCACGCCGGACTCGTGCGCGATGCGCGCCAGCAGCACCTGGCTCAGCGCGGCGATGTCCTCGCGCCGCTCGCGCAGCGGCGGAATGACGATCTCGATCACGTTCAGGCGATAGAACAAATCCTGCCGGAAGGTGCCGCCGTGCACGGCCGCGGCCAGGTTCTTGTGCGTGGCGCTGACGATGCGCACGTCCACCGGCTCTTCCTGCGTGGCCCCCAGCGGGCGCACGCTGCGCTCCTGGATGGCGCGCAGCAGCTTGGCCTGCATGGCCAGGGGCAGGTCGCCGATCTCGTCCAGGAACAGCGTGCCGCCGGCCGCGGCCTGGAAGAAGCCCTCGCGGTCCTGCATGGCGCCGGTGTAGGAGCCCTTGCGCGCGCCGAAGAATTCGGCCTCGAGCAGGTTGTCCGGAATGGCGCCGCAGTTGACCGGCACGAACGGCCCCTCATGGCGATGGCTGCAGGCGTGCACGGCGCGTGCCACCAGCTCCTTGCCGGTGCCCGACTCGCCGTGCACCAGCACCGGCGCCATGCTGCGCGCCACCTTGGCGATGCGCCGCTTGACCGAGCGCATGACCGCCGACTCGCCCACCAGGCGCGCCAGCGCCTGCCGGCCCGGCGGCTCGTCGTCCGCCGGGAGCGGCGGCGGAACATCGGCCGCCGGCAGCGGCGCCGGCACCGTCACCGGCTCGGGCGCCTGCAGCGCCGACTGCACGACGGTGCGAAACTGCCGCAGATCGACCGGCTTGGTCAGGTAGTCGAAGGCCCCGCTCTTGAGCGCCTCCACCGCGTTCTCGGGCGAGCCGTAGGCGGTGATCATGATGCAGCGCTCGCGCCGCTGGCCGGCCGCCAGGTAGCGCAGCAAGGCCAGCCCGTCGCCGTCGGGCAGGCGCATGTCGGTGATGACGGCGTCGAAGGTCTGGTCGGCCAGGCACTGGCGCGCCTGCGCCAGCGTGCCCGCGGTGCGCACCTGATGCCCCTCGCGCAGCAGCGTCAGCTCGTACAGCGTGCACAGGTCGGGCTCGTCGTCCACCACCAGGATGCGCGCCGGGGCGGCCCGTTGCAGATGGGCATTCATCAGAAGCTGGACTCCCCGAAGCTGGAACTGGAAAAACTGCCCGGCGCCCGGCGCATCTGGATGCTGAACGCGTTGCCCTCCACGGGCTGTCCCGCACGCACTCGCACCGTGCGCTCGTGCGCCAGCTCGGCGCCGTGGCGCTCGCACAGCTCGCGGCAGATGAACAGACCCAGGCCGCTGGAGCGGCTCTCGGACGACGAGAAGGGCTCGAACAGATGGCTCTGCACGACCGGATCGAGCGGCGCGCCGTCGCTCCACACGCTCAGCAGCACCGGCCCGTGGCGAATCGCCTGCGTCGTCACCTGGATGGCGCCGGGCCGCACGCTGGCGTAGCGCGCGGCGTTGTCCAGCAGGTTGACCAGCAGGCGACGCAGATGCTCGCGCGCAAAGCGCACCGTCAGCTCGGGCGCCAGCAGGTGCAGCTCCAGCCGGGCGCCGGCGCCATGCTGCGCGGCCCACTCGGCGCAGAAAGCCTCGGTCTCGTCGTTCAGCACCAGGCCCTCGGTCTCGTCGGCCAGGCCGGGTGCACGCGCCACGTCCAGCACGTCGTCCACGATGTGCGCCAGCCGCCGGGCGTTTTGCCGGATCATGTCCGTCAGGCGCTGCTGCGCGGGCTCGGCCAGCTCCTCGGCCAGCAGGGCGTTGGCCTGGCTGATGGCCGCCAGCGGGTTGCGGAACTCGTGCGCCACGGCGGCCGACATGCGGCCCATGGCGGCCAGCTTCTCGGTGCGCAGCTGGGCCTGCATGCCGCGCAGGTCCTGCAGGAACACCACGCACAGCCGCGCCTCGTCCTCGGCGCCCAGCGAGGGCGTGCGCTCAGTGCGCACCTTGAGCTGGCTGGCGGCCTGGTCCTCGTGGTGCAGGATGATCTCGGTGCCGTCCACGACGTGGCCCTCGAACGTCAGCCGCACCAGGTCGGCCAGCTGCACCCAGGCGGGATGATCGGCCAGGCCGAACACACGCGGCGTCACCTCCAGGTCGGAGCCCAGCATGCCGCGCGCCGCCGGGTTGGCGGCGTGCACCACGCCAGCGGCGTCGACCACCAGCACGCCATCGGCCAGCGTCTCGATCACCAGGTTGTTGACCAGCGACTGCATGCGCACCTCGGCGCGGCTGCGCACCGTCAGCTGCTGCTCGCGCGCCAGACGCAGCGCCAGGGTGTTGGTCAGCCACGCCAGCGCCAGCAGGCCGCAGCCCATCAGGCCGGCCTGGGCCACCTCGGCCGTGCCGGCCCACAGGCTGGCGCGCGCGCCAATCGCCGCATCGCCCAGCATCAGCAGCGCCGCCAGCGCCGCCGTGCCCAGCGCCAGCGTGCGCGTGCCCAGGATGGCGGCCATCAGCACCGGCAGCGCCAGCAGCGGCGTGTAGTGGATGCCGGCCGCGATCTCCTGCGTCATCAGCGCCGCCACGAACAGCAGGTCGGCGCCGGCGGTGTAGAACCACTGGCCGTCGAACGAGCGCCCCGGCCCCTGCGGCGTGGCCAGCCAACGCTCCAGCATCGTCAGCACCGCGTAGGCGGCGGTGAGCGCCATCGCCCAGGTCGGCACCGGCTGCGCCAGCGCGTGGGCGCTCAACTGCAACGCCAGCAAGGCCAGCGCCAGCAGCAGGCGCGCCGACATGAAGGCCTTCCACAGGCGCACGAAGCCGCCGCGATCGGCCGGCGGCGGCCCGGGCCAGGCCGGCGCCGCGTGGGCCGGCGCCACCACGGGGCGCGCCCTGGCGTCGAACCAGCCCGAGCGGGGCCAGCCCGAATCGGCACGCCGCACGCTCCCGGCGGGTGGCGTGCGCGAGGACGCCCACTCAGCCACCTTCGGCCTCCCGCCGGTGCGCCTCGCCGCAGTAGACGCCGGCGCGCCCGGCGACCGCGCTGGACTGCGGCACGTGCACGCCGCAGCGGGCGCAGGCCACCATGGGCTGCACAGCGTCGGCGCGCCGGGCCGGCGGCGCCGCGGGCGCATCCACGCGCTGCCCGCGCCGCCACAGCCAGACGCCGAACAGCACCACCAGCAGGACCACCAGCAGCTTCATGGCGTGCGCCCCAGCAGCACTTCCATCACGAAGCGCGAGCCCACGTAGCCCAGCAGCAGCAGCAGCGCGCCGACGTTGAGCATGCGCACCGCGCGCCGGCCGCGCCAGCCCAGGCGCCAGTGGCCCAGCAGCAGCGCGGCAAACACGATCCACGACAGCAGGGTGAACACGTTCTTGTGCGTCCAGCGCCAGCCCACGTGGGCCGGGCCGTACAGCTGCTCGCCGAACAGCAGGCCGGCCACCAGGGTCAGCGTCAGCAGCACGAAGCCGGCGCCGATGAAGCGGAACATCAGCCGCTCCAGCGTCAGCAGCGGCACGCCGCCCTCCTGCCCCGGCGCCGCCTGGCGCATCTGCCGCTCGGCGCGGCTCATCAGCCAGCCGTGGGCGACGGCGGCGGCAAACAGGCCGTAGGCCGACAGGCCCAGGGCCGAGTGCAGGCCCAGGAGCGGCGACGAGGTGGCCGGCAGCGGCGCGCCCGGAAACAGCAGCGCCAGCACGATGGTCAGGCTGCCGAAACCGGCCATCGCCCAGCGCGCGGGCAGGCGCGGGTAGAGCCGGCGCTCGATCACGTAGACCGTCAGCGCCAGCCACACGGTGATTGACAGCGACTGGGCAAAGCCGAAGCGCGGCTGGTGTGTCAGCTGCACCCAGGCCAGCTGCGCGCCGTGCAGGATCCAGGCCAGCGTCAGCACGCGCCGCGCGCTGACAGCGCCGATCGCCCGGGCCGCCAGCGCCGGCACCGCATAGGCCAGCGCCGCCGCCAGGCCCAGCAGCCACGCGACGAAAGGGGCACTGGCTAGAATCATGAGCATGGAGTTTAGCGGCTTGCCCGTGGCCGGCAGGCCGCCGCAAGCTCCCCCTTTTCCAGTCCCACCCGCCGCACGCGCGCACGCGCTGCGCCCCCTCGCATGGCCTCCACCCTCACCGACAAACTCTCCGGCCTGGTCAAGAAGATCAGCGGCCAGGCCCGCATCACCGAAAGCAACGTGCAGGACATGCTGCGCGAGGTACGCATGGCCCTGCTGGAGGCCGACGTGGCCCTGCCCGTGGTGCGCGACTTCATCGCCCGCGTCAAGGACAAGGCGCTGGGCCAGCAGGTGCTGGGCAGCCTCAAGCCCGGCCAGGCGCTGGTGGGCATCGTCAACCAGGAGCTGGCCGCCACCATGGGCGAGGGCGTGGCCGACCTCAACCTGGCCGCCCAGCCCCCCGCGGTGGTGCTGATGGCCGGCCTGCAGGGCGCCGGCAAGACCACCACCACGGCCAAGCTGGCGCGCCACCTGATCCAGAAGCGCAAGAAAAAGGTGCTGACGGTGTCGGGCGACGTGTACCGGCCGGCGGCCATCGAGCAGCTCAAGACCGTGACCGCGCAGGCCGGGGCCGACTGGTTCCCGTCCAGCCCCGACCAGAAGCCGGTGGACATCGCGCGCGCCGCGCTGGACCACGCGCGCAAGCACTTCTACGACGTGCTGCTGGTGGACACCGCCGGCCGCCTGGCCATCGACGAGGCCCTGATGGCCGAGATCAAGGCGCTGCACGCGGCTTTGAATCCGGTCGAGACGCTGTTCGTGGTCGACGCCATGCAGGGCCAGGACGCGGCCAACACCGCCAAGGCTTTCAGCGAGGCGCTGCCGCTGACCGGCATCGTGCTGACCAAGATGGACGGCGACTCGCGCGGCGGCGCGGCGCTGTCGGTGCGGCAGATCACCGGCGCGCCGATCAAGTTTGCCGGCGTCAGCGAAAAGATCGACGGCCTGGAGGTGTTCGACGCCCAGCGCCACGCCGGCCGCATCCTGGGCATGGGCGACGTGCTGGCGCTGGTCGAGCAGGTGACGGCGGGCGTGGACATCGAGGCCGCCAAGAAGCTGGCCGAAAAAGTCAAGAGCGGCAGCGGGTTCGATCTGCAGGACTTCCTGGGCCAGCTGCAGCAGATGAAGCAGATGGGCGGGCTGTCGAGCCTGATGGACAAGCTGCCCACGCAGATGGCCGCCAATGCCAGCGAGGCCGACCTGACGCGCGCCGAAAAGGACGTGCGCCGCAAGGAGGGCATCATCAACAGCATGACGCCCGAGGAGCGCCGCAAGCCCGAGCTGCTCAAGGCCAGCCGCAAGCGCCGCATCGCCGCCGGCGCCGGCGTGCAGGTGCAGGAGGTCAACCGCCTGCTGAAAGAGTTCGAGCAGATGCAGGCCATGATGAAGCAGATGAAGGGCGGCGGCCTGATGAAGATGATGCGCCGCATGGGCGGCATGAAGGGCCTGATGGGCGGTGGCGGCATGCCGCCGCTGCCGCCGGGCGTGGGTGGG
This sequence comes from Burkholderiaceae bacterium, assembly GCA_024235995.1. NCBI lineage: Bacteria > Pseudomonadati > Pseudomonadota > Betaproteobacteria > Burkholderiales > Burkholderiaceae > Burkholderiaceae bacterium. The sequence continues at coordinate 14,995 of JACKLI010000002.1, read as the reverse complement.
CCGACTGGGGGCAAGCGGCCCATCTGACCAGGGTCCGGGCAATGCGATGGAAACCGAGCCAAATGCGGCTCCAGCCGGCACAAACAAAGCGCGATAAGCTATTTTTTAAATAGCATTTGAAGGGATGCATGCATCGCGTTCGACGCAGCGCGGGCTTTTCATCGTCGGGCCGTCCAAAGATGAAATCACCCCTGGAACGGAAAAGCCCGAGGCCACGCCCAGGGCGCCGACCATGCTCCAGCCGTTGACCGGGACCCATACCCGGCTCGGCACGACCCAGCCCTGCGCGTGGGTATGCAGCATCCTTCTGGCGCTCACGTCACCGCCAGGCTCGGCCTGGCAGTACCCATGCCCGTGCTGATGAACACCCCCCAAGCGCGGAGCCGAGGTTCGCGTCAGCGCCGCGGCCGCGCCACCCAGCGTGCGCGCGCATCGGCGGCCACTGCGCGGGCGCCCTGCACCCGCAAGGGGTTGATGTCCAACTCGGCCAGGTGTGGTCCGAGTTGGGCGGCCAGCATCGAGACCTGGTGCACGATCCGCGCCAGCTTGGGCAGGTCAGCCTTCTCGCGCCCGCGAAAGCCGTCCAGCAGTGGAAAGTAGCGCAGTGACCGCAACGCCTGCTCGGCGGCCCGGAGGCTCACGGGCGCCGGCAGCAGGCACGTGTCCTTGGTCAGCTCCACCAGCGTTCCACCGGTTCCCACCAACACGAAGGGGCCGAACTGTTCGTCGTACACGGTGCCGATCATCAGCTCGGCGTCGCCCTGCACCATGGGCTGCACCAGGCAGCCCTGGAACCGGGCACCAACGCATCGGGCCGCCGCCTCGATCTGCCCGTACGCCGCGCGCACGGCATCGGCATCGGCCAGGTCGAGTTTGACGCCGCCCATGTCGCTCTTGTGTGTCACGCTCTCGGCCACGATCTTGAGCACCACCGGGTAACCCAGCCGGTCGGCGGCGCACACGGCAGCCTGGGCATCGGCCGCCAGCTCGCCTGCCGCCACGTCGATGCCCGTCAGAGCCAGCAACTCCTTGCTGGTGTCTTCGTCCAGCAGGCCGTCCGGCAACGCTTGCGTGAAGGCCTGCAGTTGCGCCGACAGCGCAGGCACCGCCTCCACCGGGTCGGGACCGTCGTGGTTGCGCAGCCATTGCAGGTCGCGTAGGGTCAGGAAGGCTTCATGCTGGCTGGGGAAAAAGGGCGCACCCAATGCGAGCAGCGCTTGGCGCATGTCCTCGGTGATGCCGCTGGCGCAGTTGACCACCAGTGCCGGCTTGCCGTGCTTGCGACCCAGCTCGGTGAACAGCCTGGCGATGTCGTCCATCCGGCCTTGCGGCGTCATCAGATAGGCGCAGGCGCCAACGGACGGATCGGCGAAGATGGGCTCCATCGAGCCAACCAGCAAATCCGGCCGGTTCCTGCCGGCGCCGGAGGCCGCCGCGCCCATGTCATACGGCAATTGCTGGTTGCTTTCGGTGAAGAAGGGAGCCAGCGCGGTGCGCGTGGCCGCGCTCAGCTCGCCAGGGACCAGGCCATAGTCCGAAAGCGCGTCGCTGCCGAGCGCGCCCTGTCCGCCCGAACCGCTGAACAGGGCCACACCAGGTACGGGCGGCAGGGGAAAGGCCTGCAGCGCCTGTGCCGTCAGCAGCATCTGCAGTGCGTCGGTCTGCACCAGGATGCCCTCGCCGCGGCAGCGCGCCAGGAAAGTATCGTAGGCCCCGGCCATGCTGGCGGTGTGCGAGGCCACGGCCTTCTGTCCGTGCGGCGTGCGGCCGGCCTTGGTAACCAGCACCGGCTTGCCGGCCGCCCGCGCCCGGCGGGCAATGGCCAACATGCGTTCCACCGAGCGGGCGCTTTCCATGTACAGGCAGATCACGTCGGTGGCCGGGTCGTCCACCAGGTAGTCGAAGAAATCGCAGATTTCCAGGTCGGCCTGGTTGCCCAGCGACACGCAACTGCTGAAACCCGCGCCCACGAAGCCGGCGCGGGCGATCATCGCCCCCACCACCGCGCCGCTCTGGCTCACCAGACCGATACGGCCGCGCGGGATGTTGCTGAAGGATTCCACGAGCGCGGTGGAATTGAGCAACGCCATGTTCTCGTTGGCGTTGAGCACGCCCATGCAGTTGGGGCCAATCATGGCGATGCCCGCCTGGCGCGCCACGGCCAGCACGCGCTCCTGCTTGGCGGCGCCTTCGGCACCCGATTCGGCGAACTGGGAGGTAACCACCATCGCGGCACGCACGCCAGCCGCCCCGCACTCGCGCATGGCCTGCTCCACGGCATCCACGCCGATGGAGATCACGGCCAGATCGATCGGCTGCCCGATCTCACCCACGCTGCGGTAGGCGCGCAAGCCCTGGATGGTCTCGGCCTTCGGATTGACGGGATAGATCGCGCCCGGGTATTTGAACTTCTGCAACACGTGCATCAGGACGCCGCCCCACTTGACAACGTCGTCGGACGCGCCGATGAAGGCAATGGAGCGCGGATTGAGGATGGCGCGGATGCCCGCACCAGTCCGCTCGGTGTTGGTCGTCATGGTTTACTTCCTGCCGTAGCTCACAGACATCCCGGCGCGCACGTCGGACTGCACTTCATACGGCGGGATGGGGTAGCGCAAGCCATTGCGCGCCAGGGCTTCCAGGCCCTCGACCGCCTTGGCCAGATCGACCGGCTTGAGGGCCATCAGCAGTTCGTCGTCGGGCACGCCCCCATAGCGCCGCTCGGGAAAGCACGGCAGCGACAGGCTCGGCTCGCCCGTTGCCAGCGCACGGCCCCAGGAGTCGGCGCAGGCCGACTCGCCCACGGCGCCCCACTCGAGCTTGCGGTAGCCCTTCCACTGCAGGCCGTTGATCAGCAGGATCATCTGCGCGGGATTGGCATACACCAGACAGATGTCGGGGTTCAACCGGCCGCTGGCCAGCGGCGAAACCGCCATGGCCTTGTAGCGCCCATAGGGCACGCAGTGCATGGCCCGCTGATGCGCACCGGCATCCTCCTCGGTGGCGAACCACACCCCGGCGAAGGGCTTACCCGCCTTCCACTCCTCGTCCTGGGGTGCCAGGCCGATGACAGCGCCGCACTGAGGTCCGACCAGATCGGCGGCCGTGATGCCCACGGTGAACCCCAGGCGCGCCGCCTGCCCCATGATCTGGTCGGTGGTGTAGATGGCGCCGCCGGGCCGCCGGATCTTGGGCACGGCCTCCATATCCTCCACGCGCTCGAACATCTGGACGCCGATCGGCGTGGTTTTCAGCCGCAGCAGGCGAAACAGGTGCTCGGCCAGAACCGCGCCGTCGATCGCCGGGGCCGGAACAGTGGAAACGTCAGGCATGTCGAACCTCCGAAAGAAAAGCCTTCGCGCGGGCGGTGCGCGTCGCCGTGAAGAACTGCTCGGGCGTCGCATCCTCGATGATCTGGCCATCCGCCATGAAAACGATGCGATCGGCCACCTCGCGCGCAAAACCCATCTCATGCGTCACGCACAGCAGGGTCATCCCCTCGTGGGCCAGCTCGCGGATCACGGCCAGCACCTCGCCCACCATCTCCGGGTCCAGCGCGCTGGTCGGTTCGTCGAACAGGATGATGGGCGGCTGCATGGCCAGGGTGCGGGCAATGGCCACGCGCTGCTGCTGCCCGCCCGAGAGTTGATTGGGCGAGGCGTCGGCCTTCGAGGCCAGTCCCACACGCGTCAGCAGCGCCATCGCGCGCTCCCTGGCCTCGGGCTCCGAGAGCTTGAGCAGATGACGCGGCGCCAGGCAGATGTTGTCCATCACCGACAGGTGCGGGAACAGGTTGAAGCTCTGGAACACGAAGCCGACCCGCTGGCGCATCGCGTTCACGTCCTTGGCCGAGTGGCCGGTCTCGCGGCCCTCGATGAGAATGCTGCCGGCCTCGATCGTCTCCAGCCGGGTGATGGTGCGCAGCAGCGTCGACTTGCCCGAGCCCGAGGGGCCGCAGATAACGACCACCTCGCCCTGCAGGAAGTCGATGGAGACATCCTTCAGGACCAGGTTGTCGCCGAAGCGTTTGCTGACACCCCGGAACTCGATGGCTTTTGGTTTGTCGGAGATTGACATAACGTCGTCGATGGGGTTTCAAGCCTGAGACGTCGGGATCTCGTTCGCGGCGGCGCGGGCCACGCCCGCGAACCTCCGCTCCAGATGCCGCCCCAGGATGGTCAACGGATAGCACAGCACGAAATAGGCCATACCCAGCAGCGTGAAGATGGCAATGGCCTGGTTGCCCAGCATGTCGTTCAGGCTCATGAACTCCAGCGTCATCTCGTGCATGCCGATCACCGAACCAAGGGCGGTTTCCTTAATCAGCAGCACCAGCTGGCTGACGATGCTGGGCGTCATGTTGCGCAGCGACTGCGGCAGGATCACCCGCCGCAGCGCCTGTGCGTGCGACAGCCCCAGCGATCGCGCGGCCTCGTACTGGCCCTTGGGCAACGCCTCGATCCCGGCGCGGATGGCCTGCGACAGATAGGCACCGTTGAACAGGGTAAGGACCACCAGCACCACCAGCCACAGGGGCGCGCCCTTGATCATCAGCGGCAGCAGGAAATAGATCCACAGCAAGTGGATGATCAAGGGCACGCTGCGCATGTAGAACACGAACAGCTCCACCACGCGCATCAGCGGCCGCCACGGGCTGATGAGGCCGAGACACACGATCAGGCCAGCCGGCAACGCGAGCGCCAGGCCGGCGACGGCCAGGATCAGCGTCAGCGCCAGGCCGCCCAGCGGGCCATCGGGGTAATAGCCGATGGTCAGCTGCACCCAGTAGGTTTGCAGGATGTCCCACATCGCTCGTCACTTCCTCGGAAAGCGGCGCTGATACCACTGGCCAAGCCCCGTCAGCACGACGGCGACGAGCAGGAAAAAGACCGTGGTGAAGGCATAGACGCCCGCGCTCAGGAAGGATGCGTCCTGCACGGCCTGGGTAACGAAGGCCAGCTCGCCCACGCCGATCATCATGGCCACGGTGGTGTTCTTGGTGATCGTCATGGCCTGGCCCAACAGCGGCGGCACCGTGGCGCGCAAAGCCTGGGGCAGGATGACCAGCCGGAAGGTATCGAAGAAGCCGAAGCCCAGGGAATTGGCGGCTTCCGCCTGTCCGCGCGGAATGCCCCGGATGCCGCTGCGCAGGTCTTCCGAGATGAAGGCCGCCGAGTACAGGATCAGCGCGGCCAGCGCCGCGTAGAAGCCCACGTCGTGCTTGTACAGCGCGCGCCTGGTTTCATCGGGCAGCATCTCCGGCACCGCGAAGTACCAGAACATCAGGTGCACCAGCAGGGGGATCGTCCGCACCAGTTCCACGTAGACGGTGGCAGGTACCCGGATCCAGCGCGACGGCGCCAACCTGCAAAACGCCACCACCATGCCCAGCAGCAGCCCGCCGATCAGAGCCCCAGCCGTCAGAGCCAGGGTTGTCTCGATGCCCTTGAGCAGCATGTCCCGGTACTCCGGCCGGAACATCACGCCCCATTGGATGGATGTCAAGGCGTTCACGAGCCCCGCGCCTCCGTGAGCACAAGCCGATCAGGGCTGCTTGTAGGGCGCGAAGACGAACTCGCGCTTCATCTTCAGGTCGGAATCCTTGCCAAACCAGTGGTCGAATATCTGCGCCGCCTTGCCCGACTTTTCCAGGTCGGCGAGGGTCTCGTTCACGGCAGCCCGCACCCTCGCTTCGCCCTTACGCACGCCGATGCCGATCTGCTGGACGTCAACCGGCTGGTCGAGGATGCGCCACTGGTTGTGCTTGGTGCCGATCAATCCGAGAAGCGTGGTCTCGTCCCCAACCATGGACTCCACCTTGCCCTGCTCCAGGGCCAGAAAGGCGTTGGCCGGCGAAGGAAAAACCTTCAGATCGACACCCTTGGCCACCTTGGGCACCTTGACCTCGTGGTTGGAGCCGCTGATGCCCGACATGCGCTTGCCCGGAAGATCGGCAAAGCTCTTGATGGACGAGGACGCCGGAACCATGACCTTCACGGGAACGGAGAAATAGTTGTCGCTGAAATCGACCAGCTCGGCACGCTCCGGCGTGTGAGTGAGGTTGGCCAGCGCGATGTCGGTTCGGCCGGACTGCAAATCGGTGATGCGGGTGGCGCCCGTGATGAAAACCAGCTCCGGCTTGACGCCGATCCTGGCGGCCACGGCATCGCAGATGTCCACGTCATAGCCCACGAACTTGCGCGTCTTCGGATCTTCCACGAAGGAGAACGGCTTGTACTGCGAACCCACGCCGCACTTGAGCACGCCCGACGCCTTGATGTCGTCGAGCTGGTCGGCATGCGCCGCCGTGCCCGCCACGCCGAGCAGCACGGCCAGCGCGCCCAGATGTATCGCTCGAATCTTGGATTTCATGTTTGCCTCTTGAGTCGTTATGGAAAAGTTAAGTTGCCAGGCACCACCGCGTCAATCCCTGCAGGCCGAAAGACGCTCCAGCCCGGCGGCCAGATCGGCAATCAGGTCCTGAGGGTGCTCCAGGCCAACGTGCATGCGCAGGCAGACGTCGCCCGGGGCAACCGGGCTGCTTGCGCGATGGCCGCCCGGCTTCACGGGCACGATCAGGCTCTCGAAGCCGCCCCAGCTGAATCCCATCTTGAACAGAACCATGCCATCGAGCATGGCCGTCACGGCGGCTTCGGAAGCCGGCTTCAGCACCAGGCCGAACAAGCCGCTGGCGCCCTGGAAATCGCGCTTCCACAGTTCATGGCCGCGCGCGCCCGGCAGAGCGGGATACAGCACCTCGCGCACCGATGGCTGCTCGCTCAACCATCGGGCCACCTGCATCGCCCCTTCCTGGTGCTGCCGTAGCCGCACCGCCAAGGTACGCAGGCCGCGCAGGCCCAGAAACGCGTCGTCCGGGGACACCGTGAGGCCCAGGGCACCGTGAAAGGCTCGGACCTGCTGGTACAGATCCCGCGTGCGCGCCACGATCACGCCCATCAGTGCATCCGAATGGCCCACGACGTACTTGGTCAGCGAATGAATGGACAGATCCACCCCGTGCCTCAGCGCCTGGAAATTCAGCGCCGTCCCCCAGGTGTTGTCCATCAGAACCCTGGCGCCGGCGGCATGGGCTGCGGCGCAGATCGCCGGAATATCCTGCACCTCGAAAGTCCCCGAGCCCGGCGACTCGGTGTACACGACCGTGGTGTTCGGCTGAATCAGCGCGGCGATACCGGCGCCGATCAGGGGCGGGTAGTAGGTGGTGCTCACGCCCTGGCTCTTGAGCACCGCCTCACAGAAATTGCGCACCGGCGGGTAAACGCTGTCCACAACCAGGACGTGATCGCCGGGCTTCACGCTGGCCATCATGGCCGTGGTGATGGCCGACAGCCCGGAAGGCGTCAGCATCGAATTGGCGCCTCCCTCAAGTTCGGCGAGCGCGGCCTCGAGGGCACGGGTGGTGGGTGTTCCCCACCGGCCGTAGGCCCGATGTCCGCTCGAGTTCCTGAGTTGCTCCACGGAATCGAAAATCACGGTGGAGCCACGGTAGGGCGGGATGTTGACCAATCCACTGGACAGCCGGGCGTCACGCCCCACATGGGTCACGGACGTTTCGGGATGCATGGGGGAGGCGGTGGAGATGTCACTCATGGAACGCAAGCTGAATGAAATACACGGGCCATGGCTGGCGATGGGTGGGCCGGGTGTCGCGTGCACCAAGCAGAGGAGCCTCTCCGGCACGATCGAAGTCAGTATATTGATGCGCCATACATGCGCCAATAGCAAATCTTTCAATTCATTTTTTTATTGATGCAACAATCAAGCCATGGCCCCTGACGATCTGACCTTGATCTCGGTGTTTGTGCGAGTGGCCCGCTGCATGAGTTTTTCCGGCGCGGCGGCGGAATTGCAGGTGTCCCCGGGCACGGTCAGCCGGCAGATCGCCAGGCTGGAGAAAAAAATGGGCGTCCAACTCCTGGAGCGAAGCACCCGCAAGGTCGCCTTGACGGAGATCGGAAGCACCTTTTACGAATCCAGCAGCCACGTCCTGCAGCTGGCAGAGGAGTCCATTGCCCAGGTACAGGACCTCCAGTCCGAGCCGCGCGGAACGCTGCGCTTGACAGCCCCCATGCTGTTCAGCGTCAAGCACCTGGGCCCACTGATCTCGCGCTTTTCCGAGCGCTACCCGAACGTCGACGTCCGTCTCAAGACGTCCGACCAGTTGGAAAGCCTGTCCCAGGGCGACCTCGACATTGCCGTGCGGATCACCAACCACCTCGACGATGGCGTCATCGCCAAGCGGCTGACGAGCATCCACTGGGCCGTCTGCGCCAGTCCCAGGTACCTGGCCCGGCACCGGGCACCCAACACGCCAGCCGACCTCGCGGAACACGAGTGCTACCACTATCCAAGCGTCATCAAGCATGGGCGCTGGAGCTTCGCGCGGGGCGACTCGGTGTACAGCGTGCCCGTCCACGCCCGCTTTCATGTCAACAGCAGCCAGATCATTGCGGACCACGCACTCGCCGGCCTGGGCGTTGCCTTGCTGCCGACCTATCTCGTCGGCGAGCATCTCAAATCCGGCACGCTCAAGCCCCTGCTGCCGGACTATCTTCCCACCATCAACAGTGCGCTGTACGCCCTGTACCTGCCCAACCGGTACATGACGGCCAAGGTGCACTGCTTTCTCGAGATGCTCCAGGAAACCTTCGTCGACCCGCCCTACTGGGACATGCCGGCATCATCCGATCGGCAGGCAAAAGACTGAAGTACTCCGAATCTCGTCCCGACAAGCAACTCGAAAGAGGGCTTCACGCCCGCCCTGCTCGGCAAAGCCCCTTGCACCACCCACGCCCACACCACCGGGGGCCGAAATGGGCCTCGGGTCGACTCCGAACGCCTGCAGGATCGCGGTGCGCGACCATCATGTCCACCCGGCACGGAGCGCTCCGCCGTGACCATCGTCCGAGACCATTGGGACGCCGTGGTGCTACGACTTCAGCGCCGCCAGCGCGCCCTTCACGTCGGCCGCGCTGAGCACCTCGGAAAACACCACCGGCGCCTGCCCCGGCGCCAGCAGCACGTACACCGGCACGCCGCTGCGGCCCAGCCTTTGCAGCTCGGCGCTGATGACCGCATCGCGCCGCGTCCAGTCGGCGCGCAGGGTCTGCACGCGGGCGGCGTCCATGGCGGCCAGCACCTCGGCGCTGGCCAGCGTGGTCTTCTTGTTGTACTGGCAGGTCACGCACCAGGCGGCGGTGAAGTCGACGAACACCGGCCGGCCCTCGCCCAGCAGCGCCTGCACGCGCGCGGGCGACCAGGGCTGCCAGCGCTCCCCTGCCGCCGCGGCCTGGGCCGGCGCGGCGGCGGGATCGGCGGCTGAGTCGGCGCCGCGCAGCACGTTGGGGCCGATGGCCTGGGCCAGGAAGGCGGTGAAGGCCAGCGCCAGCGACGCGATCACCCAGCGCGCGCGCCCCGCCAGGCCCAGCGCCCACAGCAGCAGCGCCAGCGCCACCCACAGCGCCAGCAGCGCGCCCGCGCCGTCGATGCCGCTTTGCTGGCCCAGCACCCACAGCAGCCACACGGCGGTGCCGAACATGGGAAAGGCCATGAACTTCTTGAACACGTCCATCCACGCGCCGGGCCGCGGCAGCGCGCGCGCCACCGCCGGCAGCCAGCTGGCCGCCAGGTAGGGCAGCGCCATGCCCAGCCCCAGGGCGGCAAACAGCGCCAGCGCCTGCGCCGCCGGCAGCCCCACGGCCAGCCCCAGCGAGGCCCCCATGAAGGGCGCCGTGCAGGGCGAGGCCACGGCCACCGCCAGCACGCCCGACAGCCCGGCGTCGACCACCGGATGGCGCGCCTGCAGCGTGGCCACGCCGCTGGGCAGGAAGCGGCCGAACTCGAACACCCCCGCCAGGTTCAGCCCCAGCACGGCAAACAGCGTGCCCAGCAGCGCCACCACCAGCGGCGACTGCAGCTGAAAGCCCCAGCCCAGCTGCTCGCCGGCGGCGCGCAGCGCCAGCATCAGCGCACCCAGGGCGACGAAGGACAGCACCACGCCCGTGCTGTAGGCCAGGCCGCTGATGCGGTGCGCGCGCCGGTCGTCGCCATGGCGGGCAAAGCCCAGCACCTTGATGGCCAGCACCGGAAACACGCAGGGCATGAGGTTGAGCAGCATGCCGCCCACCAGCGCGCCCAGCAGCGCCCACGCGAAGGTGGCCACCGGCACGGCCGATGGCGCGCTGCGAGGCGCGGCCGGGGCGCCGCCCGGCACGCCGCGCGCGGCGTTGGCGGCCAGCGCGGCCTCCAGCGCGGGCGACACGCCGGCCGCCGGGGCCGGCGCGGGCCAGGTGCCGCCGACGGCGGCGTCGGCGCGCCAGCCCTGGCCGTTGTCGGCCACCAGCACCAGCGGCATCTGGGCGGGGCTGCCGGCGCGGTCGGGCGACAGGGGCACGTCGGCCGTCCACACCGCGCCGTCCCAGCGCTGCGTCCAGGTGCGCGGGCCGGGCGCGTCGCCCCGCGTGGCGGCGGTCAGCAGGATGTTGGGCGTCTCGGGAAACAGCTCCAGCGCCTGCCCGCGCACCGCATCCGGCAGGCCGGTGATGCGCACCTGCAGGCGCTCGCCGGCCACCTGCGCCTGCTGCGCGCCCGTCAATTCGGCAGGCTGGCTCTTCAGCGCCGCCTCGAAGGCGGGGCCGTCCAGCGCGGTGGAGCTGCGCAGCGGCAGGCGCAGCGCGAACTCGCCCTCCTGCGGAATGCACTCCTGGCGGCACACCAGCCAGCTGGCCTTCAGGCCGATGTCCATCGACTCGACCAGCGGGCCGGGCTTGTAGTCGGGCGTGACGATCAGCGGCACCGGCAGCAGCACGGTGCCCTCGTAGCCGTAGTTGGCCAGGTTGGCGATGGGGATTTTGCGGGGCAGCGGCCAGGCGATGTCGCCGGCCATCACGCCGGGCGGCAGCGTCCACTGCAGCTCGGTGGGCAGGCCCGAGTCGCCGGAGTTCTTCCAGTAGGTGTGCCAGCCCGGCTGGTGCGTGATCTGCAGGCCCACCCAGACCGTGCCCGGTGCGCCCGTGGCTGCGGCACCGGTGGGCACGCCCTGCGGCGCCCAGGCCAGCAGCCGGGCACGCACCTGCTCGGTGGAAACCTCGGATTTGGAGCCGATTTGAGCCCTGGCGCCCATGGGGAAAGCGCCAGCAGCTATCAAACATGCAGCAAAAGCAGTCAGGAGAAAAGTGCGCAGCGCGTTCATCGGAGGGTATTTTCGGCAATTCAATCAGAGCACGCCGCGCGCGCAAGGTTCCGGCCCGGCCGGCGGGGCTGCAAAGTTGGCCCAGCCATGTTAAGTTTGATGCTGCAAGCCAGGGCACGCCGCCGGCATGACCTGGCCCACAGACCAAGGAGCCCCAGGAGACCCAGCGCGATGCAACTGTCAGCCTCGTCCCCGTTCGATGCCACCCTCAACCACTGGGCCGAGCGCCTGCGCGCGCGGCTCGACGTGCCGGTGCTGGTGCGCTGGAAGGCCGGCACTGGCCTGAAGCTGGGCCGCTTCGACAGCCCGCGCGTGACGCTGGACGTGCGCGACGCCAAGGGCGCGGCGGCGCTGCTGTCCCCCTCGCTGGACAGCCTGGGCGAGGCCTACGTCGAAGGCCACCTGGACGTCACCGGCACGGTGCAGGACATCATCGACGTCGCGCATCGCCTGGCGACCGCGGGCGGCGGCGCCGACCCCGACAAGGCCGGCTGGATGGGCCGCATGGTGCGCCGGGTGGCCGATGCGCGGCACCACAGCAAGAACGAGGACCGCGCCGCCATCCACTACCACTACGACGTCTCCAACGCCTTCTACGCCCAGTGGCTGGACCCGGCCATGGTGTACTCGTGCGCCTACTTCGAGACCGGCACCGAGACGCTGGAGCAGGCGCAGCAGAAAAAGATCGACCACATCCTGGCCAAGCTGCGCGTGGAGCCCGGCCAGCGCCTGCTGGACATCGGCTGCGGCTGGGGCGCGCTGGTGCTGCGCGCGGCGCAGAAGTTCGGCGCGCGCTGCGTGGGGATCACGCTGTCGCAAAACCAGTTCGACCTGGCCTGCGAACGCGTGCGCGCCGCCGGCCTCGCGGACCGCGTCGAGATCCGGCTGCAGGACTACCGCGACGTCACCGAGACGTTCGACTGCATCACCAGCGTGGGCATGTGCGAGCACGTCGGGCTGAAGAACCTGGAGCCCTACTTCCAGATCATCCACGACCGCCTGGCGCCCGGCGGCTGGGCGCTGAACCACGGCATCACCTCCACCGACGCCGACAACGCCGAGACCAGCCACGGCGGCGGGCGCTTCATCGACCGCTACGTGTTCCCGCAGGGCGAGCTGCCGCACGTCAGCCTGGTGCTGTCGACCCTGCAGCGCGGCGGACTGGAGCCGGTGGACGCCGAAAGCCTGCGCCGCCACTACGCGCGCACCCTGCAGTGCTGGAGCGACAACTTCGAGGCCGGAGGCGAGCACTTGAAAAGCCTGGTGGACGAGAAGAAGTGGCGCATCTGGCGCATGTACCTGGTCGGCTGCCAGTGGGCCTTCGAGCACGACGAGATTTCGCTCTTCCAGGTGCTGTGCCGCCGCGCCGGCCAAAGCGCCACCACCTTGCCCTGGTCGCGCCGGTTCATGTACGGCGGCGCCTGAGCGCGGGGCGCACCCCTCCCGGGGCCAATGCGTCAGCCGTGCTTCTGGTACACGCGGCTCGTGCCGTCGCGCAGCACCAGCACGGTGTCGTAGCGGTCGCGCCGCCCGCCGTAGACCGCGCCGTCCATGCCGGGCGAGCCCACCGGCATGCCCGGCACCGCCAGGCCCAGCGCGTCGGGGCGCTCGCGCAGCAGGCGCCGCACCTCGGCCGCGCCCACGTGGCCCTCGATCACGTAGCCGCCCACCAGGGCCGTGTGGCAGGAGCCGTATTTCGTCGCCAGCCCCAACCGGGCGCGCACGGCGTTGTTGCCGCCGTCGTGCGCGGTCACGGCAAAGCCGTTTTGTTCCATGTGCGCGATCCAGTCGTGGCAGCAGCCGCAACTGGCGTCCTTCCAGACTTCGACCGCCGTGGCCTTGGGCGCGCGCTGCGCCCACAGGGGGCCGCCGGCCACGGCGGCCACGCCGGCGGCGGCCCAGCGCAGGGCATGGCGGCGCGATGAGGGGGACGCGGGCAGAGTCATATCGGTCTGGTTCATGGGGGAGTTCGATTCGCCGGTGGCGCAAAGTTCAATCGATCAGCCCCAGCACCACGCGCCGCGTCATGGCACTCTTCTTTTCGATCTTGGTCACCACCACGGTACCGATCTCGGCGGTGTTGGCCACGTGGGTGCCGCCGCAGGGCTGCAGGTCGATCAGGGGCCCCGCGCCCGCGGGCGCGCCGATGCGGATGGTGCGCACCGTGCCGCTGCCGCGCGGCGGCTGCACGCTCATGCTCTTGACCAGCTCGGGGTGCGCGTCCAGCTCGGCGTCCGTCACCGCGCCCACCACCACCGGCAGGCCGGCGGCCACCAGGCGCGCCAGGCCGGCCGTGAGCTGCTCCCTGTCCAGCGGCTCGCTCATGTGAAAGTCGATGCGCGCATGCTCGGGCGTGATCGAGCAGCCGTTGACCGGCACCGGCACCAGGTGGCACAGCAGGTGCGAGGCGGTGTGAAAGCGCATCAGCCGCCGGCGGCGCGGCATGTCGATGCGGGCCGTGACGGTGTCGCCAACATTCAATTTTGATAGCGCATCCGGCTGATCGGGCGCCGGCCAATGCACGATTCGACCCGTAATCCGGCCTTCGGCATCCTTTTCCTTGCGGGTGTCGGCGATGGCGATGCGCGTGCCGTCCGCGGTCTGCAGCCAACCCGCGTCGCCCGCCTGCCCGCCGCCCAGCGGGTAGAACACGGTGCGGTCCAGCACCACGCCGGCCTCGCCCACGGCCAGCACCCGGGCGGCGCAGTGTTCGAGTGTTGCGTTTTGGCGAAAGAGTTCCTCGGTCATGACGGCCATGGTAGCAAGCGATGCATCGGATTTGTGAGTGTGCGTAAGATGGCGATCATGTCTGCTCTGCCTCCCCGAACCCGCCAGTGGTCGGACCTGACGACCACCGACTTCGCCTCGCTGGACCTGAACCGGACCATCGCGGTGCTGCCGCTGGGCGCCACCGAGCAGCACGGGCCCCACCTGCCGCTGTCGGTGGACGCCAACCTGGCGCACAGCATGGTGCAGGCGGCCACGCCCCACCTGCCGCCCGACCTGCCGGTGCTGTTCTTGCCGGTGCAGCGCGTCGGCTACAGCCCCGAGCACGCGGCCTTTGCCGGCACGCTGAGCCTGAAGGCCGAGACCGTGATCCACCTGTGGACCGACATCGCCGAGAGCGTGCTGGCCAGCGGCGTGCGCAAGCTGGTGCTGTTCAACACCCACGGCGGCAACACGGGCCTGATGGACGTGGTGGCGCGCGACTGGCGCAACCGCCTGGGCATGCTGGTGTACAGCACCAGCTGGTTCAACCTGCCCCTGCTGGAGGCCGACGGCAAGGACGCCATGGAGCGCTTTCCGGCGGCCGAGCAGCGCTTTGGCGTGCACGGCGGCCAGGTCGAGACCTCGATGATGCTGGCGCTCAAGCCGCGGCTGGTGCGCCAGTCCCGGTTCAAGAGCTTCGCGTCCACCTCCGAGCAGCGCGCACGCGACTACCCCACGCTGGGCAATGGCCGCAGCGCCAAGCTGGCCTGGGCCGCGCAGGACCTCAACCCCGAGGGCGCCGCCGGCAACGCCGCCGCCGCCGACCTGGAGGACGGCCTGGCCCTGATCGACGCCGCCGGCCGCGCGCTGGCCACCCTGCTGCGCGAGGTCGATCGCCTGCCGGCCAACACGCTGCGGCCGGTCTGACGGCAGCAGCCGTCGGCAAGCTGTCCCCCGCGCCCCGGGCAGCGCTCCGCACCGCGCCGGGCTGACTAGGGCCTGTTCACGCCATGAAAGGGGTCGCGAAGCTCATGACAGCCCGCCCATCAAGGCGCGCGCCGCCGTGCGTGCGTT